>NZ_JBHFKV010000059.1:0-23316 GCF_042879355.1 Photorhabdus sp. RM71S
TTCGGTCAGTTGTGTATAGGCCATAGTGCATTTTCCTTTGGCGAGAAAGATGCCTACTATAGCAACTGACCGCCCTTCTGAAAAATTGCACTTATTAGTCGAATCTGCCAAGGCTTTTTTATTATATCTTTTTCTAATGCTTACCTTATTTTATCATTCTGATTCTATCGTCAATGGTAGCAGTGAAGTTAAAGTAAAATATGAATATCAGCAATTTTAGAATAAAAAAGGCATAAGAAAACATGTTTGCAAATTTTAATTTTTTCATTTATCTATTTTCAGCCTCATTTGTTTTTTCTTTATTTTTTCTATTTTTTAATAAAAAAATAAACTCTAAAATTGCATTAAGTGTACTTTCTATTATTTGCTGGTGTATTATTTTTAGATATAAAATTTATATACCTATAGCATTATCTGTTTATTTCTATTTAATAACTTTAATTTTCAAAAAGAATATAATTAATAAATTAGTATCTTCTCTGCTAATAATTTCACCTTTATTTTTAGTTAAATTAAATTTGGAATTTAGTCATCTACTCAGTGTTATCGGTTTATCCTTTTTTACATTTAGGGCTATTGATGTCATTTTATTCTCTAGCAAGCAACAGAAAATAGTAATTTATGAATATTTTGCTTATTTATTCTTACCATTAGTTTGGCTGGCTGGCCCTATGTATAGATGGAACAGCTTCAAACGTGATTTACTTGAATTACAAGTGCCAGTCTCTTTAGAAAAATGGTTTGCCGGTGCTGGACAAATATTATATGGTGTAGTTCAGAAATTTTTATTCGCCGCCATTATCTATAACGTATTTTTATCTGACTATATTAATAAAGACACTATTGAATCATACTTAGTAGTTGCTATAAGTTATAGTTTTTACTTATATTTTGACTTTGCAGGTTATACCAATATGGCTTGTGGAGCCGGCAAGCTATTTGGAATAAACTTACCTATTAATTTTCATTATCCAATTTTAGCCAAAAATCCACAGGACTTTTGGCGTAGATTTCATATTAGTTTATCTGAATGGTTAAGAGACGTCATCTTTATGCCATTATATAAGATGCTAATGGAAAAAGACTTTTTCAAACATCATAGACTTTTTGCCCAGAATATCAGTATTTTTATCACATTATTTTGTATGGGTATTTGGAATGGACTAGAACTTAATTACATTATAAGTGGTGCTTTATTTGGTTCTTACTCAGTAATGCATAACTGCTTAATTAATTACACCAGAGATAAAGAAAATATCGCTAATATCCTAAATACAAAGATCATCTCTTTCTTTGGCAGACTGACAACGTTAACTTTAATTTGTTTTTCTTTATATATATTTAGTGGATACAGTTTTATAAAATGAAATATCTTGACGAATATAGCGAATCAAATTTTGATTTATTAATCAACGATAAAATAATATCGCCTTCTCATCCAAACAATCCCGCCATAGTGGGTTCAGATCAAGTCATATATTGGCGTGATTTATATCATGAGATTAAAAAATGGCATTCCAAATATTTAGAATTAAATTTAAATCGCAACACCCCTTTGATCTTATACGGACACAAAGAAGCTAATTTTTTAGTTTCAATTTATGCATGTATAACCTATAAGATCCCATTTATTCCAATCGATATAATTTATCCAATACAACGCTTATTAGAAATTGCATCACTATCCAACACTCCTTATTACTACGATGTGATTAACAATCAATTCAAAACAACAAACGTTGATTATATTGAGTTTGATGAAGATAATGTTGCCTATATCATGTTCACATCCGGTAGCACAGGAAAACCTAAAGGCGTAGTCATTGGACGTGAAAGCGTTTATGATCTTATGCGATGGATGTACAATGATTTCAAGCTTGGTGAAAAACCTATTTTCATGAATCAAGCGCTATTTAATTTTGATTTATCCATGTATGAAACATTTGGCACATTGGTATACGGTGGTACATGTATTTGCATTTCTCAAGAAACAACGACTGATTCTGAAAAATTCTATCAAATTTTAAATCATTATCAGCCAACGGTGTGGGTTTCAACCCCCTCTTTTTCCTATAAGCAATTGCTATCGCAAAATTTTAACTATTCCTTTTTAAAAAATCTAAAACATTTCCTATTTTGTGGTGAAATTCTAAGTAAAAACCTCGTTAAACATTTAAGGAAAAGATTTCCATCTGCCATTATCTATAACACTTATGGTCCTACAGAAGCTACTGTAGCAACAACATTAATTGAAATTAATGATCAATATCTCCATTCTGATATGGAATTATTGCCAATTGGAGAGTCAAGATCAGGTTCTACTCTAACATTAGAAAACGACGAAATTGTCATCTCTGGCTCTCATGTTATGAGAAAATATATTGGAGCCAAAACGGAAGATAATAATAGATTGACCATTGATCAACATGGAACGAGAAGTTTCCGAACTGGAGATATCGGCAAATTAATTGACAATATCTGGTATTGCTTTGGTAGGAAAGATAACCAAATAAAACTAAATGGCTATCGCATTGAGCTACATGAAATTGAAGAAAGGCTGATGAACCTTCCGATTGTCGATAGTGCTGTCGTTTTACCATTAAAAAAAGAAGATGGCTCTATTGTACGTTTGGTTGCTTTTTGTAAATTCAATACAATCCTTGATAAGGAAAATTTAGTTAACCTGCTTAAAAACAGTTTACCTTCTTATATGATACCTAGTGAATTCATCAATATTGATAATTTTCCAATTACAAATAACAGTAAAGTTGATACAAAATCTTTACTGTCAATATATAATAATAATGAATGTGAAATTATAAAATAATTAACGGAAAGCCGAAAATAGAAAGAAAAATAAGGTATAAACAACCTATAAAGAAAGAAATAATTTTAAATATATATGCTCAGTAAAAATAGGTTCACCATAGAAAATATATCAATAATCAAGAGATATTAACTATGACAGGTGATCAGCTCAGTATTTTTAGCCCCCACTGATCACCTGTTGCCCAACATTAAAAGAAGACTTTCTATAATTTAGATACTATTAGTCGTTCGCAATGTTGACCATAATGCTTTCATGGCCTTTCCTCTAGGGAAAGCAATATATTCCGGTTCAATTAACGACGGCCGCCAGCTCATTTTATATTGACGTTGCGAAGCAGCAGGATAAACAATGCCGCCTTTTGATGACAACCATTTGGCAACTTTATAAAAGATTGCCGAGTCATTGAAGTATCCTTCCTCGCCGAACTCCACCAAAGGCGTGAAGCCCAAATGAAGGTAGGAAACTACGCCCTCTTTCAGGAAGTCATTAATCGCGGTTTCATTAATAAATTGCATAGTGCCGTCGGGTATATCCGGTTTTTTTCGAGATAGATTATGAAACCATCCCGATGTCTCCCCCCAAGTGTAGCTATAAACAATATATGCCTGAATTTGTTCTCCCTGTGTTGCAATATAGACTCTGTGCTGGCCTGAACTCACTTCCACCGTATTGAAATCAATCACCAATTTTTTCAGGGCCTTCGCGTGTTTTTCTTTCAGCCAAAGCTGATTAATATGTTCTAGTTGTGGTTTAAATCGATAATATTCCTCTTGCGAGCAGATCTCTCGAATGGAAACCCCCGCTCTTCTGGATTTACTGATTTTATTTCTAAGCTGCTGAAACCGTTTGCCTTTCATATCATATCCATCAAGGCTCAATGAATAACTCGCGCCAAGCTGGTTCACAGAAAAACCATTATTTTTCAACAACACAAAATCGCTCTCATCACCGTGCAGAAAAACCGGGAAAGCCCGCTTTTCTCTGGTGAAGTTGAGAAAAGAGTGCAAAAGTGCAGCTCGTTCTTCGCCAGGAGCCAAAATACCGCCTACACACATATGCAGATTTTTGTCCTGAAAGAAACCAATAGCCCCCTTTTGATTAGTAAACCAATATGTTTCACTATTGAACAACAGGCTACTCAACGGGTGCTTTGCATAGCAAAGCACTTTTCTAAGATGACTGTTGCCAAGAACATCTTGAGCGTTCCCGGTAGCAATAATCTGGGGAGCATCAAGCAACATGCTCATAACGCTCACCTTGATTATTTCGGGAATACTGGACAGGGATGAACCCATGCTTCCTCGCAATATCCCGAATCGCCAATGCATCATTATAATCAATAGATTTACCGATGCTTTGATGAACACTTACCCCTTCAAGCGCTACAGCGATAGTTTCTGATAAACAGGCGAGATTTACCCCCGCAGGTACATCGATCACGTTGCAATCGCTATAAGCCACTTTCTCAGGCTGATAGACCAATCCCCCCTCGTAAATTTGACGGTTGCCATCACGAATGAAATCGAAAGGTCTGGCCGCATCAAAAACGATGGCAGAATCTTTTAAGTAATGTGTATTCAAGAAAGGCTTACCTTCACTCGTTGCCGAAACAATAAAATCAGCCTGACTCAAAGAATGTTCATAACTCTCTATCGCTTCCAAACCAAAGGTACCAACAACTTCAAGAACTTGCTGATGTAATATTTGTGCATCTGTCACCCCCGGATTTTGTTTAACAAGCCATTTTCTCATCTTATCCATGACCGAATCTGGCTGGATAACATCATGAGTCCTTAACACTGCGGAGAGAAGCGCCTTGGTCAGTTCAGAGAGCAATACGCGTGCTTTATTGGGGCGGCTAACCAAGATAATCCGGCCAAAGTTATGAGCTAAACCAATGACTGAAAGCCTGCCTACGGAGCCTCTGGCGCCCACTACCGCCAATGTTTGCCGGGATGCATTCTCAGTCAACATTGAGCGTATCCCCTCAATCACCGCCACCGCCGTCAGAGAGTTGCCATTAGTCAATATCCGACCCTGCCGATTATTCACCAAGCTATTACCACCATTAGTAATAACCGAGGTATAAGCACCTAAGCCAACAATTTCAGCGCCATTTTTCTCTGCCACATCAAGATATTCCTTCATCAATACCACCCGTTCTTTCGCCGACAATGCCATCATATCTTCGGGACTGATGGGGGAGAAAAGGAGCATGCCATTGGCATATGCCGTTGAACTCTCGACACCAAACTCAACCGCGATATCCGGATTAAAATCAATCGAGGAAACCTGCGTGATCCAATTACCGAGCTGTTTCTGCTGCTCCAGCGTGTAATTCTCCTTTATTGACAAGCAATAAGAATGAGCGAGCTCATTGACCGAAGTGGTATGAATCAAGAAAGCGAATTTCTTACCCTCAATCAATCCAGGGATAGGCGCTTTAATCTGGGCCAAGTTGTTATTTTTTGAAATGGGATAACTCACCGAAGCGGGTGGAAGCTCCGCAACCGGTATGTCTATCAAGTGTGAAAAAAGAATGTCATATCGTCCATTCTCAACCAGTTGACATATCTCATCAAAAGCCGTGAAAAACGTCTTAATATCCTCTTTGGAAACGTTAAGCGGTGGCTCAAAACGTACAGAACAAGGACGAGACATTAACGGCATGGTGAAAAGACCATAATATTTCAATAAGAAACTACAAATGATATAAGCCAGTCCACCGCTTCTTTGACTGAAATTGATAAATATGTTGGAAGCCGCTTTACTGTCCTGTATTTCAAGACCACGCATCAATCCAGCCCCTTGCCAGTAAAAATGCTTCGGGTATTTAGCAGACAATTGTTCAAGACATTCATCAACATAACGGCTGACTTCTTGAATATGGGTTAACGCCTTACCATCATCTTTAGTCAGATGCTCGATAACAGCAATCCCCATCGTTGCGGCTAGAACGTTATTGGCAAAAGTGGAGCTATGTTTCCTGTCGAACTCGGATAAATAAAGCTCATCTGAATACAACATCGCACCAATCGGCGAGATACCTGCCCCCAGCGCTTTAGAAAACAGGATAACATCCGGTTTCAAAGCATAGAGCGTGGCCGCGCAAAATGCCCCGAGCCTACCGATACCCGTCTGAACTTCGTCAAATACTGACAATGTGCCATTGTCTTTACACAGTGCCAAAATACTGGACAACGTATCTGGTGGAATCACTTTCATTCCACCTTCTCCTTGCACCGGTTCAATGATAAATGCAGCAAATTCCCGGCTCTCCAGCTTTCTTTTTATTTCATTTAAATCTTCGCTATCAACCTGCTCATATAATTTATCATCGTAAATGAAATCGGCTTTAAATCGATTTGATCCCGTAGCGGATAATGCCGAATAGGTTTTTCCGTGAAAACTGCGATGCAAGCTCAGAATACGCTTTCTGCCAGTAAACAGACGGGTAAATTTAATCGCAGCTTCTACTGTTTCAGCACCACTGTTAGTAAAAGTACAGTGGGTATATTTTTCCTTATCTATTTGCTCTGCAAGCATTTCAGCCAATAGCCGTACCTTTTTGTGAATATTGGGCTGAAAGAAGATAGGCTCTTTATCTTTAGTGAATCTGTCAATTTCAGCGATAGCGAAATCAGGATTATGTCCAAATGGCAGAGCACCATATTGAGCCAAAAAATCCTTAACAACCCGGCCATCCGATAATGTAAGCTGGTTATCTTGAGCAGACTTGATATCCAATTCAAGGCCCACAGAATTCAATAAACTCTCACGATATTGATTAACAAACATAGTTTTCTCTCTTTTTTTAGGTGCACAAAGTCATGCTGTAAACAGCATGGGAAAATCCTTGAGTGATAAATAGGTGATTCTAGAAGTAATTAAGTTTGCTGCATGATCTGGTTAATCATTTGGAATTCTCCTATCGGATGAAATTTAAATAACTGTACTGCCAAATAGAAATTCATAATTTCCGGTGTTGTCATTACCTTAATCCCACCGCAACATCGGAATATGAAACTGGCAGTCTCCTCAAGGATCTTTTCCAAGGTATAACGTAACGCGAGAATCTTATGGACGGCATTTTCATCCTGGCTAGCATAAAAGGCAATAATCATCATCTGACCGAGAATAACATTAATCTTATAATCAGCTTGGGTCAGGGTATATTTAATTGGTTGCTGTTCTACTACTTTCTCAGGAATAAAACGAGTCAGCCCATCAAGAATTCCAGAATAAGTATTTGCGGCAAAATAATTAAATAGTGATAAACCGCAGGAAAGCAGCATCTGTTGTTCAATCCCTTTATAATGAGAAAGTCGTTGAGGTGATACTTCGGCATCCAAGAATTTGATTTCTTGATTATCACTTTCAGCCAAAATTGCCAACTTCCAAAAGGGAATAACCTTAACATTCTGCACCGATTTAGAAATCATCACGATTCTCATCTCATTGTTATTATCGGTATCGCAGACGGATAACACATAATAATCAGCAATCGAAGATAAGGAACAAGGTTTCTTCGAACCATTAACAAGCAGTTTTCCCTCTTTAGAATGCATTTTAAGTGACGGTGTAAAAATATCCGTTCCAGGCAGGCCCTCTGCAAAAGCAGAAGCAACCAGCGCTTTTGATGCCATAACGCCATTCAATAATATGTTACTGTCTTCGAATATGTCAGGAAATTTACTGCAAGCCAGTACAATATGATTATGCATTGTTAAGGCAATACCAACAGCGGGAAGCCATGCAGAGGCTTCACGGATAGTATTACCGACTTGATGAAGCCCATCCATATTGGATTGAGCCATCAAACGTAGGCATTGTGAAGCGGCTTCAGAACCCAATAACAATCTTTTCAATCTATCTGGTGTCAAATGTTGGTATTTCCCGCTATTCTTCCTGAGTTCTTCAACAATATTTGTCATTTTTAATTCTCCTTAACCTATTCAAACAACCTGCTGAATAAGGCCAATATCTACACTAAGCCCATGTATTTAAGGCGTGACTGCTGCATCTGTTCAACCAAGGAATGAGATAGCTCAAGACGAGATTCCACCGTAGAATCGGACAACAACATTCCAGGCACTAATTCATAACCTTCAATCAAGCGCAAGTGGTGCTGCATACCCCGTTGATAGAACATTTCACGCTCCACAAACAAGTCATCAACAGATACCTGGTTCCATAACGCCAGCCCTTCTTCTATACACTCAAGAGCCGATTGCTTTAGAGAACTATCATTTTCGAGTGCCATCTTGACGATATTTGCACACACTGTCAGATGTCTTAATTCATCAGCATTGGCTCTGGCCTGTGTCTCGGCGGCGACAATATCAAAAGGGTGCCACTTGATTTCGCTGAGCTCTGACGTTGGCGCAAGCACGCCTTCCAGAACAACAGTAATGATTAACACGCCTGCAATGTAGTCATTTTTCAACACCACCCACTCATCGAAATAAGTTCTCAATGTTTCCAACATATTAGTCATTTTTCCTCGTAAGAGGCTTTCCATTTTTCCGGCCACATTGTCGATATCCGCAAAGCCTATTCTGACCAGATGTTCTCTGAATAATTTAGCATGTCTACCTTCATCAAATATCTGAGTCAGCATATAATCAAAGTTGATATTGTCAGGAGCCTTATCTGCAAGTAACAATAATGCTTTCGTTGCTTCATATTCCGAAATCGATTTAAAAGAAAGTTCCCTGATCAGAGACTCCCGTAAATCACCCGGCAAATAGGTTAATTTAGGATCATTGGCATAATGGGTTCTTTTTCTTTGTTCAACATTTATCTGTTCAGTGAACCATTCATCCAAGCCCCAATCTTTTGCCCGCATTTCTACTTCCGATGCCTGTTTAATTAAATTCATAATATAAATGCCTCCCCAAATAAGTTATCTCTCTATAATGATTTACTTCAATGAACAGTGGGCTGCTTAAATATATTAATAGATAACTTAGGAAAATTTCCCAGTACACCTCGATCCAGGCAGATATGAACAAACAGTGCAATAACGCTGTAATTGTCCTTAAAGAACCAGATCCAGAGCAAACTAATCACACTGAGTGTGAATAAATTATGGCAAATATTATAAAAGGTATAAAAAGCAGCAGGAGGAATTTCTTTTTTATTCAGTAAACTCCAGATCCGCCCTGGGTAGTAGCCAATAATATCAATCAGAAAAAATAACAAAATAAATTGCCACCAATTTATATAACCTTCAAGCTGCCATGTCAGAAATAAACTGATAAAGAACAATCCTAGAAATTCCCAACGCAGAATTTTCAATGTATTAATCATCGCTATTCTCCATTATTTCTCTTTTCATGATTGCAATAATGTCTCCTGGCTGTTTAATCCAGGCACTGTGAGGATTACCTTTGAGAGACAAAGTTATTTCCCTAACTTCTGCATTAGGTATAAGACTTGCTAATACCTGAGTAGACTTTAACGGAGCCCAATTATCTCCTTTAAAACAGATATAAATAGCCTTGGATAAATTTTTATTCTCCTTCCCCTTATAAGCACGGACATGATCATAATTTCCCGTACAAGCAGTTTTGGACCAGTCCCGCATTAACCCCTTAGCTTCTCTTATGCCAAAACCAATCTTTTTCCCAGGGAGATAACCATATAACGCAGTCAGAATGTTAAAAATAATAGCTGCTGTTATTATCTGTACCCTCCCCATTCCCTGCCAATTCTTATACCATACGTTCCCGGTTGCCACACAAAACAGAGAAAATGACCTGTCAGTTGATCTGGCAAAGAGCGTCGCAATATGTCCTCCAAGACTGTGACCAAAGACAATAGGAATTTTATGTCTATTTAATTCAACAGCCTTGTCTAACATTGCCGGAAGATAATCCTGCAACAGATCGGAATAGTTATAGTCATTTTTTCGACTTGGTTTAGGTTGATTGTCTCCATAACCTGGCATATCAGCAGTGACAACCTGAAACCCCTCTTTTACCAGTTGTTGTATTAAAGCGTCATATTTCCTGATTTCCACACCAATAGCAGGTAACAATATAACAACTCTGCCATTACTATCTCCCTGATAAACTTTATAATTACAGAGAAAATTGCCAGCCACTTTAAAATGATTACCATTAATATTATTTTTCATATCTATATGCTCCCAATAACTACATCACGCTCCGGTGACTGGCATTGGCGATAAATCCGCCAAAAAAGTTTTATTTTCAATGCGATAAGTGTCAAATGCTTGTCCATATCGCCGGGTTATTAGTGATTTTCTAATTTTTTATTAACCAATATAAAAGCCCCTTATACTTTCTTAGTAACAGGCTATAGATAAAGCAAGGAACATATATTATTTTATAAATTATTTGCTGGAAAAATTATTTTACACATTAGAAAAATTTAGTTTCAAATGTAAATCATACCATTTAAATATTAATAAATAATTTATAAACCAATAATAAAATATCAATTTTAAATGTATTGAATTTACATGAAACAATATTGATAGAAAGCTATAACCACATAAAACAACAAACAGTTAATAGTAATAAGAGATAATCTTAGTTTAAATAACACATAAAAAAAATGAAATTTATTCATGAATCAATTTGAAAATATATTCAAAAAATTATTTACCAACATTATTTTCACAAATCTATTTATATTACTTCCTTAGATACTTTACATGGCAAAATTATTAATACCAATGAATTATATCATTACCACTATTTAGTTTATGAAATTAACCAGCCATTCTGCTCTCTTACTCTATGACTGGTTTTATATTAACTTTAATTATAACGACTAATTTTATAGAATTAAGTTATTCGCTTCCAAAGACTGGCTATACCAAATCCCAAAATAAGCATTGGCAGAATAGCGAGCGCACTCCCCACTACAGGAGCATGTAATCCGACAGAAACAAGGTATATAATTGGAGCATAGAGAATACATGTAATGTAAGTACAGATAATTAATAAAATCAACGCAACGCTAAATTTATTGAACTCCCTCAACATCAAATCCGTTAATAAAAACAGCAAAACAGGTAATGTAATAAGATAAGATGCTGTGGGTACAACTAATGCTGCGACAAGGCTAAATAATCCAGCAAGTATCCTTAAAATGCTCTGGATATTTGATACAGTTCGGCGTGAAGATGAAAACCATATATTTCTTATCGCTAATGAGATAGAGAGTAAAAATGTTAAAATACCTGTAACGAAAGCGGAAAATATAGATATGATAATAAGCCCAATATAGGGCACAGGAAAGTAAACTGCATCTACACTTTCTTTAAACAAGTTAATCTCATCTTTTACCGCGAAATGCGCTCCCAAATCCCGAATCGTTCGCTGATATCGCCACAAAGTTCCAAGGTTAAGATTCTCAACTGTATCACTCATACGGTGGTAATGCTCATAACCCAAGATCGTAGCAAAATTCATCCCGGTAAACCCTCTATTCAGAAAGACACTAAAATCTGTGTTATTCTGCAACATTTGATACACGATGGGACTAAATGAAAAAGCTACTGGCTTATAAGCATTCCGATTCCATTCTGAAACAAGAGCAAGATTTTTTGCCGATGTCTCAAATAAGAGTGGCACGCCATTATTTCCCCGAGCATCAAAATTAAAAACAACATCTATTGGTTGAGTAGCGATCTCATTAATATTCTTAACAAAGTGATGCGCACCGAGTAATCCCAACTCTTCAGCATCAGAGAATAAGAATATAACGTTATTTTTTATATCCGTTCTTTTAGCAAGATCCCGCATTAATTGGAGTACCGAGGCGACGGCTATACCATTATCACTGGCTCCTGGCGCAGTTCTAACACTGTCATAATGTGAAACGAATAATAAAGTTCCTTCTGGCGAAGGAACCTCCAACTTTGCGATAAGATTCGTTCCAGTTAATTCTGATTGTTCCCCCACTTGTTTTGCAAAGTTGCCTGTATTTATCCTGGCAAACTCTTTATCAAAAGCTCGGCGTTGTTGACTATTGAAGTTTGAATACATTCTCTTCTGCCGAGAGGCCAAATCATCCGCCGTGTAATGAAATGTCTGTTCAGTGACGCTATATCCCATATCATTCATTTCGTTAATCAGGTAAGCCCGAACTAACGCTTGCTGTGTTGAAGCCGCAGGATGAGGTTCCGCAGCAATAACACCAAGCATTCTCATCACATTCTTGAATCCACTTTCTTTAAAATATTCAACAGGGACTTTATCAGGAAGTACCAAACCGATACCCTGAATAATCGCAACAATTAAAGTTGCCAAAAAACAGATAATCAAAAAAATGCGTTTCATTAAACTCTCCCATTCCGACAAAATAGTAACAAAATATTATTCTTGATATAATTAATAATATTTTCTCATATTTTTATAATTAAAATGAAAATATAGAAAATCAATCCAAATAACTCAGACTAATTTAAAACAATATAAAACATTATTTTTGACAATAACATACGCTCTTTTGTAATTATATAATCAAAAAATAGTTAGATAAAAATCATATTTCCTATAAATTCATCAAGGTATTATTTACATATTCTTTTCAAGAAAATACCATTAATATAATGAGTCAATTCCTAAAAATATTTTATTATTCTACTCCACGAAGATTACCTAGATAACAGAAATTCCAGTTTATATCGTACTGAACCAATAATGTCAGTTACAGATAGGAAACCATTTCTATTTTAATAATATTGTGCATTTATAATGAATTAACTATCATAAACTACACCAGACCAAACTTAATCTGACATCCATTCTTGATAGCTGTTAGCTCAAGTCTGAGCTAGTACAACAGCTAAATGTAGTTTCGTACCACTCTTTAACAACTCTGCATGCCCGAATTTTGATGATTTTTGTTCTATATTGATATGGCTTGTTTAGTCTCACAATGTGACATCATTTTGGCACACATATTGACTTTTGTTAAAATCGATATTAAATTCATCAATGGAGGAAGCTTAGCATTTCACCAAATAATATGTTCCCCTAGCTCCGAATAAACAATGTAAGCGAGTAGTGGATATCTATAGTGAACTAATAACTAAAGAACTAATAACCGCAATGCGGTAGGAGTAAGGCTTATGGCCACGTTAGCAAATGAAAGAATCACCACAAGGGTAAGTTCAGAGACCAAAGAGTTACTCGAAAGAGCGTTATCATTATCAGGGTATGCAAGTTTGAATAGCTTTATTGCCAATGCTGCTGTAGCAGAGGCAAAAAGACTTATTGAACAAAATATGCGTATTCAATTGTGTCAAGAAGATGCATTGGCGTTTGTCCATGCATTGGAAAAACCAGTCAAGGTAAATGAACGTTTCCTTCGTGCTGCTCGTAGACATAAGGAAACAATAACAGATGAAGATAGAACGTTTAAATAAAAACAAACACGATAGAAGTAATTTTGATTGTGGTGAACCCGCGCTAAACAACTACTTGAAAGCAGTATCGGGACAGCATGATAAAAAGGACTTATCAAGAACATTCGTCCTTATAAGTAGTCAAAATGGATCTCAAATAAAGGGATACTATTCCTTGGCTCTATGCACGGTAGAACTAGACGAACTACCAGAAAAAATATCGAAAAAGTACCCTTCAACACTACATTGCGCACTTATTGGTCGACTGGCTGTAAATAAACCATTTCAACGCCAAGGATTTAGTGAAATCTTGCTTATAGATGCAATTCGAAAAGCTATAGAGTCGTCAAAATCTATTCCCATCCCGATGATTATCGTCGATGCTAAGAACAACATAGCCAAAAAACTGTATATGAACGTAGGTTTTGAAGAATTTCCTCAGACAAAGAACAAACTATTCATACCTATGGCTGTTGCAATAGAAATGATAAAAAGAGTAGATGCGATGTAACATATCTCTGTATACCCTATGGATTTCAAGATGCATCGCGACGGCAAGGGAGTAAATCCCCGGGAGCATAGCGAACTATGTGACCGGGGTGAGCGAGTGCAGCCAACAAAGAGGCAACTTGAAAGATAACGGGTATATAAGTCAAAATTTGATCTAGTACACATAAACCCACGAAGCGATAAGAAATGCAAACCCGGAAAAGTAGCGATCAACAGGTAACTAAAGTATGCGATTACTGACCATTCGCCACTCCTGTACATCCGGCTCATATTTGCTAAAAGTCCCAAGCCAGCGTTACCTATAGATTCTGGGCAAGATTTTGAAATTTCTTTAAATCTCAATGATAGGTGGCATTTTCCACACATCGGATGAGTGTTTTTCAGGTTTATCGTCCATAATGAGAAATGAAAATGAATTCCATCTTATTATTCAGAGGGTATTTCGATGAGCACTGCCGTTACCAGTAAAAAAACAAAAAAAACTAAGATTACGGCGAATAATGCTGTTGCTAATGGGCAAGTACAGTCATTAAGTCGCGGTCTGACTCTTTTGGAATATATTTCCGATTCACCCGGCGGTATCGCCCTGACTGATTTAGCCCAACAAGCCGGATTACCAAATTCTACCACTCACCGTCTTCTGACCACCTTGCAACAGCACGGTTTTGTCCGTCAGATTGGCGATTTAGGGCTGTGGGTTATCGGTTCACACACTTTTATTATCGGCAGCAGTTTCTTACAGAGCCGAAATTTATTGGCACTCATTCACCCGATCCTCCGCCGTTTGATGGAAGATTCCGGTGAAACCGTTAATTTGGCGATTCTTGATCACAGTGAATATGAAGCGGTTATTGTCGATCAAGTACAATGTAATGCGTTGATGAGAATGTCCGCCCCTATCGGCGGTAAGTTGCCTATGCATGCTTCCGGAGCGGGTAAAGCATTCCTTTCAACATTATCAGATAACCAACTGGTTCAATTACTGCATAAAAAAGGGCTACATTCTTATACGCAACATACCAAGACAACTCCTTCGGGTTTAAAAGAAAATCTGGAGCAGGCACGTAAACAAGGGTATTCGTTCGATGATGAAGAACATGCTTTAGGTCTGCGCTGTATTGCTGCCTGTATTTATGATGAGCATCATCAAGCCTTTGCCGCTATTTCTATTTCTGGCCCAGTCTCACGGATCACTGATGATCGCATCACTGAACTTGGTGCTTTAGTGATCCGGGCAGCAAAAGAGATCAGTAAAGAATATGGCGGGATTCGTTAATTCTTTTTCTTAAATTATCATATGATTCTCAGGGCATTGATTTTTTCGTGCCCTGTCTTTTTAGACCAATAAATTTAATTTATCATTCCGCTAAAAATATTAGCGGCAATATAATAGAATAGCAACAAAATTATTTAACTAGTTTAGACATAATATCAATAGAAAATGAGATAAAGAATCCGAAAATAATTATATTCCCGGACTCTTATATATAGGAGAATTAGTTAATGGAACACTAATCGATGAGTATCATCCTGATTAAATCGCTTTTGATAAATTCCAAGTGCCTGTTCCGTTACCTCGATTAGAAAGACGTGAAGTATATACATTATATAATGCACCAGCAGCAGTAGCATTGAAACAAGTATCAAGAAATCCTCCACGTACGCTATTATAACCATTCAGAAAACGGATAACATCACTTTCACGAACTTTACCATCATATCCATTGGTTGTATCTGAAAAAATGTACCATGTCAGGGTCTCAACCGGACGTGCTGCTTTATCCGATGTATAAATATTATAGAGTTCAGGTGATGGCGCATAACCATTAGTACCGAGATATCCCCCATTATTCTGGTAAAGATTGAAAAGAAACACGATATCACCACTGTAAATCTCTTCCCCTACGCCTTTTCCGCTCGCAGACAAAATTTGCCATGTACCCGTACCGGTACCCGGAGCACGAGTCGGCGAAGTAGCCGTGTATACGTTATATTTTGCGCCTTGCGCGGTTGCATAACCATTAGTATCCAGATAACCACCATTTCCAAGATAGTTATTTTTAATATGGATTTTATCACCGTATAAAATTACACTAGCCATTATTATATCCTTAAATACTTCCAAGAAGTTATATGTGTGTTATATGAGAATTTTCATGTATTTAATTTAGAGTCAAAAATATCAATTCTTTTTACAACCGCTAGCCGTGGCTAAAAATCCTTGATTCCCAAACTCTATAAAATTATAGAACCTCCACAAATAAGTGGATCTATTTTTATTTCTTAAAGAAATTATTAAATATATGCTTTTAACTCACATTCCAATTATGCCTTCCTAATAAGAAATATATTTCATATAGAATCCCAGGTTTATTTTTATTAGAAATATTCACATCCCACACAATAAAAACAAATAGGAATTAATTTATATTTAATTCAGAGAAATAATTTAATGAGGATAATAATATTAACTATTGGTGAAAATGGCGGTTACTGACAGCAATCGCCAATTCCCAATAAAATCAGGCTGAAACTTTGACAATAGAGTAAGTTTCTATTTCAGTACGTTGACTGAACCGCTGTTTGCGGCGATACGCAAACACATCTTCCACATGACCACTTCTAATCCGTTCCTGTAACGCCCGCCAATAGTCTGCTTTAAATAAATCACTATGCATCTCTTCAAAATAACAGCGAATACGACTGTCAGTGCAAAGAAAATGTCGGAATTCTTCAGGAAAAACATCATTTGGCGCCACGCTATACCACGGTTCACCGGCAAGCTCATCTTCTGGATAACGCGGTGGCGGTATGTCTCGAAAATTAACTTCTGTCATATAACAGATTTCATCATAGTCGTAGAACACTACTCGTCCATGCCGTGTCACACCAAAGTTTTTAAACAGCATATCTCCAGGGAAAATATTCGCTGCTGCAAGTTGTTTAATCGCATTACCGTACTCTTCGATGACATCTTTCAGCTTCTGCTCTTCCACCTGTTCCATATAGATATTCAGCGGTGTCATCCGCCGTTCCATATATAGATGTTTAATCAGGATTTTATCACCCAAATCTTCTAGCTTTTCTGGCACTTCTTTCTGCAACTCTGCCATTAGTTCAGGACTGATGCGGGCTTTATCAATAACGAAATTTTCAAACTCCTGTGTGTCGGCCATCCTCCCCACACGATCATGCTCCTTGACCAGACGGTAACACTCCTGTACCCGCTCCTGAGTCACCTCTTTCTGCGGCGCAAATCTATCTTTAATCACCTTGAAGACGCGATCAAATGAAGGCGAAGTAAACACTAACATCACCATCCCTTTAACACCGGGAGCAATTATAAGTTGCTCTTTGGAGAAGGTAATAAACGCTAGATATTCCCGATAATATTCTGTCTTACCATGCTTCTGGCAGCCGATTGCCATATAAAGTTCAGACGTTGATTTGGCAGGCAGAATTTCTCTCAGCCATTCAACCAAAGCCGCAGGCAAAGGCGCATAAACCATAAAATAGGAACGGGCGAAACCAAATACAATGCTAGCATCAGCATAATCAGTCAGGCAGGTATCGATAAAGATCCCCCCAGATTCGTTATGATGGATCGGCAATAAGAAAGGATAAACTTGACTGCCCATGCGGATCTTACCGACTAACCAAGCCGCTTTGTTACGATAAAACAGTTCATTAGCTATCTGAAAAGTTGCCTGTAATAATTCTCCGACTGGAAATATCTGTTGTAGATAGTCTGTAATATAATAAATATCTCTTTCCAGATTTTCCCAAGGTAAACGCAGCGGCAGATCATTAAGAATTGTCCGTAACATTAACGCAAGATTATCATTAGGGAAAAAGTCACGCGATAATGGCCGAGGAATATCCCGAAATCTACGTGCAGGCTGTGAGGTAAAAATAAATAATTTATCCGGTGTCAAATTGCGATGCTCAAATAGACGGCAATAAACAGAATTAAAAAAACTCTCGGCAATTTCAAACCGGGGATAATCCGGTAATAAACCGGTATAAACAACCTTTACCTTGGTAATGTACTCTTCATCATATCCAAAAGCACCATGTATACATTTAAGCTGCTCAACCACCAGCCCAACATGATGATCATAAAGATTGATACGCTTTTTCATAGCTTTCTGTACAGCGTGCCAGTCGGCCTGTTCAAAGCGTTGTTGTGCGCCTGAAGTCACTTCCAGAAAGCGACCATATTGTGCATCGAATCCCTGTAAAATGGTTTGTGCTATCAAATGTGCTGAATCTATCTCCATCGCAACTCCTCAATATATTCAGCCTGCAATAAGCAGGCTGAATAGGATCAGAAATACAACAATCAGAACTGCTGCTCTTCTGTGGAACCTGTCAATGCGGTTACTGACGATGTTCCCCCTTGAATAATCGTTGTGACTTTATCGAAATAACCTGTGCCAACCTCCTGTTGATGAGAAGAGAAAGTATAACCACGGTTAATTGATTCAAACTCTCTTTCCTGTACTTTCTCCACATAATGTTTCATCCCTTCACCCTGCGCGTAAGCATGCGCCAAGTCGAACATGTTGAACCACATACTGTGGATACCCGCCAGAGTAATAAATTGGAATTTATAACCCATTGCTGACAGTTCATCCTGGAAACGCGCAATAGTCTTATCATCCAGATTCTTTTTCCAATTGAACGATGGAGAACAGTTGTAAGCTAACAATTTACCGGGATATTTAGCATGAATCGCCTCAGCAAAACGACGGGCCATTTCAATATCAGGTGTTGATGTTTCACACCATATCAAGTCAGCATACGGCGCATAAGCCAAACCGCGACTAATCGCTTGATCGATACCCGCTTTGGTGCGGAAGAACCCTTCAACAGTCCGTTCGTCAGTAATGAATTCACTGTCATAAGTGTCACTGTCAGAGGTTAACAGATCGGCTGCATCAGCATCGGTACGAGCAATCAACAGGGTAGGTA
The DNA here is from genome assembly GCF_042879355.1 of Photorhabdus sp. RM71S. Classification (NCBI taxonomy): domain Bacteria; kingdom Pseudomonadati; phylum Pseudomonadota; class Gammaproteobacteria; order Enterobacterales; family Morganellaceae; genus Photorhabdus; species Photorhabdus sp. RM71S. Next base: position 18,702 of record NZ_JBHFKV010000059.1, read on the forward strand.
CGCCAGAAACATCCGCCGCCAAACGCGCAGCAACCAATTTTTGAATCGCCTCTTGTGTCGGAACCAGAACTTTACCGCCCATATGACCACATTTTTTCACCGCTGCCAGTTGATCTTCAAAGTGAACAGCCGCAGCACCCGCTTCAATCATAGCTTTCATCAATTCAAAAGCATTCAGAACACCACCAAATCCTGCTTCCGCATCCGCCACAATTGGCAGAAAATAATCGATATATTCCTGATGATCAGTACCAATACCATTTGCCCACTGAATCTGATCTGCCCGGCGGAAACTGTTATTAATGCGTTTTACCGCCGCCGGGACTGAATCCACCGGATACAGGGACTGATCAGGATACATACTGGATGCAGTGTTAGCATCAGCCGCAACCTGCCAACCAGAAAGATAAACCGCCTCAATACCCGCTTTTGCCTGCTGTAATGCCTGCCCACCCGTCAATGCACCTAATGAGTTGACATAGCCTTTCTTTGCCATGCCATGCAGCAATTCCCACAGTTTTTTAGCACCAAGCTGTGCCAATGTATGTTCTGGATTAACCGAACCACGTAATTTAACCACATCTTCCGCACTGTACGGACGGATAATTCCATTCCAACGGTCACTTTTCCATTCTTGTTCCAGCTGAGCGATTTGTTGAGTTCTGGAGATTGTCATAACTTCTACTTCCTATCTTTGTTAAATTAATCGGATATGGTGTTTTGTTATTATTCGTTGCTCAAACTTCTCTCAGTAGCCCTAATGGGATGGGCTCTAATCAAGCAATTGATATCCCGGCAACGTCAGGAAATCTATCAGCTCGTCCTGAGTTGTAATGCGCTCCATCAACTTGGCCGCATCGCTAAATCGCCCTTGACTGAAACGTGTTTCTCCAACTTCTTGCTTAATAACCTCCATTTCCTCTGCCAACATCTGCTTGAACAAACTTTTTGTCACTTTTTTACCGTTAGATAATGATTTTTCGTGATAAATCCATTGCCAAATGGATGTCCGGGAAATTTCGGCTGTCGCAGCATCTTCCATCAAACCATAAATAGGAACGCAGCCATTTCCTGAAATCCACGCTTCAATGTATTGAACCGCTACACGGATATTGGCCCGCATACCTTCTTCAGTACGATCGCCTGGGCAAGGTTCCAGTAATTGAGCTGCGGTAATCGGTGCATCTTCTTCACGGAAAATATCTAACTGGTTTTGCCGCTCTGCCAAGACCCTATCGAAAACTTCCATTACCGTGTCGGCAAGACCTGGGTGGGCAATCCATGTACCATCATGACCATTGCGTGCTTCCAGCTCTTTATCCGCCCGGACTTTATCTAGTACCCAATTGTTGCGTTCAATATCTTTACTGGGGATAAAAGCAGCCATTCCCCCCATCGCAAATGCTCCGCGCTTATGGCAGGTTTTGATCAGCAAACGGGAATAAGCACTGAGGAAAGGTTGATCCATTGTGACAGACTGACGATCAGGCAGAACCCGATCACTATGATTTTTCAGTGTCTTAATGTAGCTGAAAATATAATCCCAACGGCCACAATTAAGGCCGACGATATGATGCCGAAGATGATAAAGAATCTCATCCATCTGAAATACAGCCGGCAGAGTTTCAATCAATACTGTTGCTTTGATTGTGCCTCTCGGTAACTCAAAACGATCTTCTGCAAAACTGAATACATCACTCCACCACTGAGCTTCGTGGTAAGACTGAATCTTTGGCAAGTAGAAATAGGGGCCGCTCCCCTTTGCCAGCAATTGCTTATAGTTGTGGTAAAAATAGAGCGCAAAATCAAACAATCCACCGGCAATGGGCTCATTCTGATAGATAACATGTTTTTCCGGTAAATGAAGCCCTCTTACCCGTGCGATCAGAACAGCGGGATCTGATTGCAACTGGTACTGTTTACCCTGCTCATTAACGTAAGAAATTGTGCCATTAACCGCATCACGCAGGTTGATTTGCCCTTCAATCACCTTATCCCAAGCTGGCGCTAAGGAATCTTCGAAATCCGCCATGAAAACTTTTACATTAGCATTCAAAGCGTTGATAACCATTTTCCGTTCTACTGGTCCAGTGATTTCTACTCTACGATCACGGAGATCCGCTGGAATATTTTGAATTTCCCATTCACTTTCACGAATGGAACTGGTTTCCGAAATAAAATCAGGCAATTCACCATCATCAATTTTCTTCTGCCAAATATCCCGATCGACTAACAATTTTTTCCGTGCATCAGTAAACCGAACAACCAGATCTTTCAGAAAATCTACCGCCTCAGGTATCAAAACCTCCTGCTCTGCTGCTCCAAATCGTTTAATAAACGATAATTCAGTCGCTAAAGTTTGCTGCGTCATTCATTCATCCTCATTTTAAACCACACCTGAATAAGAGTAATAGAAATTTAAAATAAATCAAAAACGATTTCCATTTTTTAAAAAATTTATTTTTATTCTATGAAAAACAATTAGTTATATTGCAAATTACCAATTTTAAATTAGAGAAATTAATTCCATAAATTATAAGATCATTTGGTTAAGTTTTTGTTATATAAGATAAACTACAAAAAGTGCGATATTTTGATAGGTGTTAATAACAGGAAAGTAGAAAAAATCAGAAGGGTTAAATGGCTGAATTTCAGCCATTTATAAAGATATTAATCCAGTGTTGGATTCATGTAGGTAAGATCATATGGCGTGATCTGGTACACATAATAATTTAGCCAGTTGGAAAATAATAAATGCCCGTGACTACGCCATGATGCCAGTGGTTTTCTTTCTGGATTATTATCTGGAAAATAATTTATTGGGATCTTGGGTTCCAAACCTGCTGCCAAATCGCGTAAATATTCACTAGCCAACGTTCCAGCATCATATTCCGGGTGACCAGTAACAAATACCATGCGCTTATCTTTACTTGCCAGTAAATACACACCCGCCTCCTCAGAACTGCAAAGAATATCCAGATCAGTATGTTCACGAATAACCTGCTCAGGAAAATCTGCATAGCGAGAATGAGGCGCAAAAAAAGATTCATCAAAGCCGCGAGTCAATAATGCTAAAGGCTCCAAAGTAGAATGATAATAAACACCTGATAGTTTTACTTCTCTGGTAAGCTTCGGTAAGCCGTACAAAATATTCAAAGCGGCTTGCACAGCCCAACAAATAAATAAGGTAGAAGTGACATGTTCCTTTGCCCAACTAATTATTCTTTCAATCTGTTTCCAATATGCCACATCTTCGAATTCAACTAATCCCAATGGCGCTCCAGTGACAATTAAACCATCAAAGTTTTGGTGTTTTATCTGCTCGAAATCACAATAAAAGTTATTCAAATGTTCAGCAGGCGTATTCCTGCACTTTCGGTTATCTATTCTCAATAGCTGGATATCTACCTGTAAAGGCGTATTGGATAGTAATCTTAAAAATTGATTTTCAGTCTCAATTTTCTTTGGCATCAGGTTAAGCAGCAATACCTTTAGTGGACGTATATTTTGAATATTTGCACGAGTAGATGTCATCACGAACACATTCTCGTTTCGTAAAAAATTCACTGCGGGTAATTCATCCGGTATACAAATTGGCATTCTATAACCTCGATTTTTTATCCATTTACACGCTTAGACTTCTAGATAGCTAAATCTAACTAAGTATTAACAAAATGTCGAGGATTTACAAGTAAGCTGAAATTATTTCATTTTTGGTCTTACAACAATGTTCAACATGATAATAGTTAATAAATTTTCAGTATTTATAACAGAAAATACTTTAAATTATATTTTTTATATAAAAAAACAATAAGGTAAATTAAATTAAAAATGGAATGAAACATATTAAAAATCAATGATATTTTCAGTAGAAATGAGGAAAACCAAAACAAAAAGGCAAAATTATAAGAAGTCAAATTACAAGCTATCAATATTAAAAACAATACATTCTAAAAAAGCAACAAGACTAATTGATAAAATATTCTTATTATTAATATTGAGTTATAAGATTTATCTTCAATACTAGAATATGAACTTTTCTTATAATAAGAAGCTAATTTGAATCAGATGCTAATAATAAGAATGGAAAGAGAAAAAATAGGTAATTACACAATTCAAATTACAGACTCTAAAACAGATATTCGAACTCATTAAAGTCTGTTAATAACCGGCTCAATGATGTTTATGAATATATAGAGATTTTTGTCATGCTCGACTAACCTTAGGATAACATGATTCATTTTTTCCCATCAGTTCAAAAAGCCATTTAAATTATTATTTATGCCTGCTATTACTACAACATATTTTAATTATTTAAGACTACTAAACAAACTATTTGTTTCTTAAAGGGAATAAGTAAATAAATAATATACCCGTTATCTTTCAAGTTGCCTCTTTGTTGGCTGCACTCACTCATCCCGGTCACATCGTTCGCTATGTCCCTGCGGATTCGCTCTCTTGCCGTCGCGGTGCATCTTGAAATCCATAGGATATCCCTTTTAAAACGCAAAAACCCCCAGCTCTCGCTGAGGGTTTCTACTGTATTTAAAGCCTGGCAGTTCCCTACTCTCACATGGGGAGACCCCACACTACCATCGGCGCTACGGCGTTTCAC
>NZ_JBHFKV010000060.1:0-23197 GCF_042879355.1 Photorhabdus sp. RM71S
ATGGCCCCACCAATAATGACACCAATGGAAAATTTTGCTGACACGAATTAAGCTCTCATTAAATGGGAAATAAAATGGAAAATTCACTTCCAGTATTCCAGACACTATTATTGACAATATTTGTCTGCATCAATTAACCGTCTCCATTCTCGCGTTTGATTTGGGTGTTGGCCTCATCCAGCCAACATTCAAATTCATCCAGTGCCAGATTATCAATCTCGCTCGGCTGGAACCGGAACCATCGTGCTAACATCGCTGATGCTTGCCACACTGTTTTTATTTCCCTGATCCAATCCGATGACTTGCTGAAATCGTTGCTGCAATGCCAGATAATCAGCGACATCCATCTGTTCGATATCTTCCGGTAACAACCCTGTAGAACGCGCTAACAAAATATCATCCCAGTCAGCAGGGTTTTCGCTGGCTCGCCGGACAGCTTTGATATCTTTAACTCTCAAACGTGATAGCTGGAGCTCTTCAATGCGAACGCCAGCAGCCGTGGTATAGGGAAATTGAAGATGGTAAGTCGTAGTTGACATGATGATACTCCTCTGTAAGTTTCATTCAGTCTCATTCATGTATGGAAACGGAGATATTAAAGGGGATTAAAGAAGAAAGGGGCTGATGCCCCTGTCATTAGTGAGTGCGAAAGCCTTTACAGTTACAGAAAAAATCTATCAGATATTCTTTCCCTTTCTCTGCACCGATATCGGAAAACCAACCTTCCGGTGGAATCCACCTATCAATCAAGTCGGCGAGCTTTCTGGCTTTGGAACGAGAGCAGTCAATAGGATCATTGGTTTTCTGAGTAGAAAACAAAGTCTCCACACCTGGAATGTTTAAGACAGCAAACCATGTACCATTAGGTAATCCAAGACTGGGAATATTCTGGTCTTTATCCACTAATTCTACCGTCATTATTTAGTTTAACCTCCGATATTGATGCGATAATCGGTCAATTGATCAACGCCGCCAACACGGAAGATATTGGCCAGATAATCCAATTCTAACAGCTCCTCCCCATCCAGTACCTGCTTAATATAGGTACTGGTAAAGCTACTGGAAAAATCAGCATTTTCATGTTGTTTAAATGTGCCCAGCGGATTTTTCTTAAATAAGATGGTCAGATACGTCACCAATGGCACTTCATCAATGCGCCCCTGTGAACTGAATTTCTGGACGCTGGAACGGCACTGCAATGCCAGAGATTTATAGGGATTGGCAGCAGATAACATAGCGTCACGGTAGAAACTGTTCCATTTGATCTCGCCTTCCAGCTTATCGAAACCTGCCGGTAATTCCACCTTACCGACCATCCCCAACGCCTTATGCTCCTGCATAGTCATGGAAACGTCTGGCAGTTTCACTTCTTCCGCCCGTCCCAGCAGGTTATTGCCGTCAATATAAATGTTGGCGTTAGTAATACGGTTAATTTCAATTTTCCCAGCCATTAACTATTCCCCTTTAAATTCAGCAAATATTCAGAGGTAATCTCAGTTTCGAATGTCAGCCGTTCCAATGGTGGCGGTGGTGTATATTTATAGCTGAATAACAGATGGCCAGCAGTCAGCTCAGTTTCTTCATTACGTGTAGGGTCAAACCAACATTTGAATCCCAACAAAGCACCATCGGCAATCAATTTACGACCATAGGCATTCACAGATTCTGTCAGGGCATCTACCAGAGCCGGCGTGATCGGCATATCAATATATTGCTGACTGAAGTAACGCAGGGATTCATTAATCACGTCTCCTGTTCTGCGCACGTTCTCGAAGTTACGCATGTGTGTCACAGTTGGCCACGCGGCGGTACGGTTGCCCCATAAGCGCAAACCAGAGCCATAATTATTGAACACTGTAGTAATCCCTTGTTCATTGAGCTGGTTCACTTCACTTTGTGGATCGTCAATCATGGCGGATAGCTGACGCTCAATCCCGGTGATCCCCCTAATTTCTTGATTGGAGGATGACCACCAAAAACCTTTGTCTGCATCAATCTTGGCACGCAGCCCTGCTGCACGAGATGACAATGGTTCCAAGCGCTCGCTATTGCTTTCTGAATCATAGACTTTGACGTGTGGGTAACACAGTCGGACACGATCAGAACTGGTATTAAAATTGATTGTGCCAGACGGGCCTCGGCCACTGATAGCCTGAGCAAAAGTGGTACCTATCGGGGCATCAATATAAGTCATGGCACCCAATTTAGTTGCAAGGGCAATCAGTTCTGTCGCCACACTTAGCTGGGTACAGTAAACAGGAGCCAGCAAGATCTTGGCAAAGAATCCATACAGGTTATAAGTATCATTCAGCAACTTCATACCTGTACGGTTACCCGCTGCACTGATGCTGCCAATAATGTCAGCGGGTGTTACCAACGTGGGATCGGTAAAGTCATAACTGGCCATTACGGTTGTACCAGCAATGATGTTTTTACCGATGTTCTTGAGCCTACCTGTTTGAACATCCAGAGAATAATCTTGTCCTTCTATATAAGGCGCACTATCAGAGTTGGCTTTTAGCAAGACATTACTGACCACGGGGTTAGCCAGTTTTGCTGTTCCTGTGGTTTTATCAAAGATAATGCTTTCACTGGCAACATTGGCTTTATGTATTTCAGGATCAAGAACATTAATGACCAGCACAGTACCCGCACCATGATCATAAATAGCATCCAGTGCTTGTGGGATGGTAAAACCATTCATTTGAGCACCAAATTGAGCTGTATCTTTTTCTGACAGACAAAGTGTCACTGCGTTTACTGGCCCTATCGGTGCAGTACCAATTAAGCCGATCACGGCGGATTTCACTGTCTTGACCGGACGGGAGCCTTGTTCGACTTCGATAGTTTCGACGCCATGTAAATAATTAGTGGCCATCAGTGGCCCCCTCAGACTTTTCTTTTTTCTTCAGGATACTTTTTTGCTGTTCTGACAGTGGATGAAGATATTGCAGCGCGATCAATGTCTTCACATAATCATGCTGTTCCGGTAAATCAACAGTTTTTTCTGACCAGAGCAAGACTTCTGTGCCATCAGCTAAAGTGACGCCGCTTGCTGGGCCTGTATAGAGGTATTTCATTGTTTAGTTTCCTCATAATTGATTTGGGCTAACGGCGGGCCATCCGGTGACTCACTATCTTCGATAAATACACTTTCAGTCGCAAAATCCAGCGTGTATTGCCACAAGCCAGCTATCTCACCGAGAAATGTATCCCGTACCAGCCAACATTTACGTTGGCAGTTCGGTGGTTGGAATCCACCGAGAACCCGGCGTACATCATCCAGTGTGGCAACGGCTCCGTGACGTCCATTAAGTTGACGAAAAACGATAGTGGCATTGAGCATGACAGTTTGTGTCTGCAATACTGCCCCAACATCTTCAGGCTTATCAAAGCGAGAGCCGGGATAGCTGATTAAAATGGCTCCCACGGGATGGTTCAGCCTGAATTCAGTCGGCTTTTCAGGGAAATACTCCACCTGTAAGCTAGGTAGCTTTTCTTTTAGCCTCATGACGATGGCATCAATGATCGGCGAAACATCCATTAGTATTTCTCCAACATCCCTTGACTTCCCCCAAAGGTGGGATGACGCGCTCGAACACGAAACTCTCCCGGCTCAGGAGCATCTTTTCCTGTGGAAAGCAGGCCCAGTGTCAGTTTGGCATCACGAATGTCAGCCAGTTGGCGCAAAACAATTTTGTAATCATCTATCACGGCTTCAGGAACAGAGCCTTCTGGACGGCGGGCATACAACCGATAGCGTGTTAACGTAATAGCAGCATCGCGTAATACCGTGGGAACCTCCGCCAGAGGCAGGATGTAACGCCCGCGTAAATGGGCATCAATAAGTTCATCGGCATAGCGAATGACACTGTTAACCACAGTTTCATTGATCGTCTGGGCATTAGGCTCTTCGTTAGACAGCCATATCAATGATTGCGTTGGTATCTGTCCTTGCAGATCTGCCAATGAGCAATACATGTCATACACCACGTAAGATGCGAATAACATTGCCAGCAGCCGTGGCCTCATCCAGCGCAAATCCGATAGATGTTCCGGCAGCATTCTCCGCAGAACTTAGTGGTACTGCGCAAGCATTCTTATCCGACTGTACGACTTGCCCACGAGCTATTGGCCCACCTGCTTCAACAGCAATAATACCCAAGACATTGACTGGAATAGCATCACCTGCTTTCGCATCCATTTCCGCTATACCAAGTGCAACGGCTCCAGCCTGACAAGGGGCATTATCGGCACCCACCAAACGATGCTGTACGATATTAGCCGTGGCGATGATGGTCGTGGTCAATACGGGTTGTTGTGTTACTGCCATGATTGTTCCTCTTACTTCACAATATTGGTAATCAGATAGCCAGCATCACCTCCAACAACCGCAACTTTATAAATATCGGTATAACGGCAGTAATTCACCTTGCCGCCAACACCCGGATATTTATCCGCTACAGGCATTCCTTTGCGGCGAAACATATAACCAAATGAAGGCTCATACTCATCGGCGCTTTCTGCTCCTGCCTGCGGAAGTGATACGTAATGCAACATCAAATTATCAGCCCAGATATCAACGGGATTTTCTTTAATGCTTGGGGTAGAAACTGGTTCACCAACGACAACGTTCTGGATTTGGAAAAGATCTTTGAGTATTTCTATTGTGATACGTTTACGTTCGTTGGCTCCAATAGCTGCCTGAATTTCAGGATGAAACTTCAACAGTGACATCACGCTAGCCCCCATAGTCATGAGGTTTGGACGTACACCAATGGCAGTACGAACAACATCAATTCCAGCTTCAATGACTTTGATTGGACTACCTTTGCCGCCAACCCAACGTTCATTAACTGTCAGACTCTTCACTGAGTCACTGAGGTAAACCGCAGGGTCTTGTGCCAATCGAGCTGCATACAGTTCGCGTTTGAGATTCACGCCATTGGTGGAACGACGGATTGCCTTTGCTTCTTCATTAAATAAAGATTCTGATTTCTCGCGATAATCAACAGGTGTAGCTAGATCATGCTCGTTGAGCACGATATCTAACGAAGAACCTTTCTCACGGATCAAAACGTTACTGTTGGCACCAACAGCACGCTTGGTGTCATATTCCACAAAAGCACTTTTACCAAATGTCGGCACACTAGCACCTTCTTTCTCCATTTCGACGACAGGGAAAAGATGTTCGCCAATGAATGCCGCATTTTTATAACCACGTGCAACACTGGTTAGCACAGGGTCAACAATACGTTTGCCTTTCAAATAATCAGACATTTATCTCTCCTTAATAGTTACGGTCGCAGTGTTACAGACAGCGGGCAACGGCTACGTCGTAACTGATACCTTCTTTCTTCGCCAGAGCGACGGCTTTTTGATGCAGCGCCAGACGCTCAGGATCTGCATCAGAAAACTCAGCAATATCTGATGACGTGTTTTGGTCAACCCGGTCTTTTGTTGCATGTTCGCCAAAATCAATAACCGGCTGGGCAGAACTCAGCAGATCTTTAAACGCGGTAGCCAGTGGCTTTTTCACATCACCTTCAGCAAACTCGACAGGGGAATTTCCTTGAGTTACAGCGTCCAGCAAGGCGACCACGACAGATTGGGCAGCAGGCGCCAATTTGCCGTCTGCGACCAGCTTTTCGGCAAATGCCACGTTTCCGGCCTGTTGCTCAGTTTGTTTGCGCTTTGCGTCGGCAGCATCACGGGCAACAAGCTGTTCTTTCAGGCGGGTGTTTTCATCTTTGAGCGCCTTTTTTTCTTCATTTGTCACGATGTTTTCCTCACGTTGATGTGTGTTATTGGGTTCATGAAAGGCAAGAGCAGACTGAGTCGTGCTATAAGCTTCTTCACGTAATGAATCCACCTGCCAAGAAGGAAGCGCTTTGTCTGCTTCGTCCATACCGAATTTACGGATCAAAAATTCTCGCAGACGCCCCCAAAGTGAAGCGTTGGTGATGTCACTCCAATCAGAGAACTCCACGACACCATGTTCTTGCTCGCTGAATTCAACCTGTTTCAGTCCTTTAATGGCGGGTGGCTGCGCGCCCAAAAAGCCGACATGACGCAAATAGAGCACGCCGGGTTTAGGGTTGTTTGGGGAATCAGGTAAATAGAAAGAAGCAGAAATTTTTTTATAGCGGCCTGCATTGACCAGTTCAGCGAACTGAACATCAACCTGTTGAGGCTCTGCAATCAAGTCATCACTGGAAGACGTCAGCGATTTAACCCAACCATAGGCGGGTAAATTGTCTTTTGGATGACCAATCACAATCGGTGCTTCATGCAACGATGAGTCATAAACCTTTGCACAAGCTTGCAAATCTGCGGAGCTGAACGGTAATTGTTTGCCATTCATATCGGTATGTGTACCGGATTTGAAAATGTGAAGTGACTTCATTTCACTGCCTCTATTACGTTAATAGAGGCAGTTTCTCCACAATCAGAAAAAACGACTTTTAATCTGCTTTAGAAAAGATTTGGGAAGGAAATAAGAAAGTGGAACTGCATGCAATTAGATATCGAAAATTTGAGTCTGTAAACGCTTTATAAAGTCTCTTACGAATGACAATGATAAATCACCCGCATGGGAGGGAAAGTTTAACGATGCGCCGCTGATTCAAGATGTCGTTGAATGGTGCTTAATACAGCTCTTGCTGCATCTGGTGATAATTCGCCTTGTTCTGTTACGGGCAGATAAGGCCGGGCTGGTAGCAATAAAGATTGATTGCGGCCAGTTTTACCTCCCAATTGATGAATACGCCCGTAGACTAAGTTTGTACCGACAACTGCCGTATGGGGATCATAGCGGGTACTGACTGAACTCATCAAACGAGCAGTTTTTTGCAACGTTTGACCACCATGTTCCTTTGCAGCTACAGAGGGTATCCATGCCGGGCGCCCTTCAGCTTCAAAGTTAAAGGCGGTTTCTGCTGACAATGTCCCAGCAATTTTACGCATGGCAGGTGTCAGATCATTAGCAGCCAATTCTAATGCCCGTAATCCACGTCTTAGGTCTTCATCATTAATGGTGATAGTAAGATTACTCATTCTGTCCTCTCAGTTCGCAGCGGGCCAGTCCAGAGAGCTCTCCCTGATATCTGGTCAAATCGGGACGATATGCTGCCCCCGGCGAATATGACCAACCTACATCAGTCGCCACTTTTGTTATACCTGTGTTGAATGTAGCAACGGGCTGCATCTCACCTGTTTTTTGTGAAACCAATTTCAACTCCCAGCCCATTGCTTTACCTGAATTCATAACTTTCATCCCTCTGACACGAACGTCATCATGACTGAGAGCAATCACACTGCAACGGCAACGCCAACCATTAGGAGGATAGAAAGCTTGCCAAAATGGGTCGTCAAAGCGAAATACCAAACCGTGCAATGCAAGATGGCCCTTGCGTGTATGGTTATCGTTGATCCCTGTATACATCCAGTACGGTCGGTCATCAACATTTTCCATTTGTTCGGTCCAACGGCCTGCACTGTACAGCACTGACATGTTGGTACGAAAGATAGTATCAAGACGCCACGGGCTACCTTGCTGAACAGTGACACGTTCCCCTGTAACGGGGTCATCGGTTTCTTTCGTTCCCCACCACCCCTTACGTCTTAATGTTGGCTCCAGCTCCTGACGAAACCAACGATCAGTCTTGCCTTCATCCAGTGCCTGCTGTAGCGCCTGGCGAATATCTTCCAGAATATCCAGACGCGTGACTTTCGCCACCGTGAATGCATGGGAATGAGTCTCTTGCCAAAGTTCTTCCCAATCCCAGGTTATCTTGTAGCCCTTAGATTGCAGATAACCAATGGCTCGCTTGGGAGGTAATGTCATGCAATACGCCAGTTCAGGCGTGGTTATGCTCATGCAAGCGCCCCCAAATGTTAGACACAAACAAAACCCGCGCTAGCCGCTCTTGCAAGCCATCTGCGTCCATTTGTGGATAAAACTCGGCTAACTCTCCTATAAGATCGCTGGGATTAGCACCGTTTTGAACACGATGGAACAAAGGAGCCAGTAGAGATTTCAACGATTCATTCAATGATCCTTCATTCATCAAAATATCCAACGCTTCATCTAAGGTGTCCTGTGCTGCTAAATCTGCGTTAACAGCTTCAGAAAACGCCAGTGGGAGTGGTGGAATAGGCGTGGTTGACAGGGTTGTTTCATCAATATCCCCATCCTGCAATTGATATTCGCGTTTCCAGTATTGAGGAGTAAATTTGACACCAGCCTGACTCAACTTAACGTCACGATTAGCCTGTGTTTCATCAACCGACCGCTGTTCCCAAAGACGATAGACCGGACATTCAACGTTACCGAAGTTCAATTCTACGACCCAGCGTATAGCCTGATTAATGGCGCTGGTGATAACGTCAACATCAGCATCACGAATATCATCCGTTACCTCCAATCCTGCTTGTGCAGAGGCTTTATTGCTGTTTGCTTCGGTCGTTTGGTTTTGTCCCAGTAACGCGATGGAGATCTCACTGCGAGCAACGGTAATTAAGTTCTGATAAATATCACTGCTGTCTGATTTACCTGCTGCCTCTTTAATCTCAACGGAGGAATCATCAGGAATGGCGGCAACTGCATCATCAATCATTGCTTCCATCGAATCCAATAACAGATCAATTTCACTTTGTGGCGTACCTCGTGGATGCTTTCCAATTACCCACGGTGAACCATACTTCTCGGCAAAGCGTACCCAAAACTTCATGCCGCCTTTCTTAAAGGTAACGGGCCAGAAGCACATTGATAAGTCTGGAAATCCGTAAGGGTTGTCATAAGTGGCGTCTTGACGTGGCGTTACAAATTTATAGAGAGGAACCCGTTCTCCCTCAACGCCTGCATCACGAGCACGAAAACGCAGTTGGTTATCACGGTCATAGTGGAACCAGTCAGGTGGCTTGCTAACGATATCCGTCACTGACCATGATTGATGCTGACTCCACATCAATTCACAAGGCTGATAACCGTACAGAACCGCTTCATGCATTTCGCCAATGATGCGTGACATATCCAAATCCGCAAGCATGTCACGAATAAAGTTAAAGACTCGCACAGGGGCATTACTACGTTCTACACCACGTTCTAGTGCTTTCACTCCGGCCTTGCGGCGGCGAATACATCCACCAACCAAAGGATCAGTACGTAATTCACGATAGATACGAATATCCCGCCCTTGAGCTTTGAGAATAGGATCAGGGTTAGGTAGATATGTCCCCAGACTGTAGAAGTCAATGGAACGGCTACGCGATGCAATCTGTTCAGTGAACGACTGCTTTGATTCGGAAAAGTTAATAAATTCTGTTGGTGAAACCCAGATACCACGAGACATTAGTATCCCTCCAGCATACGTGCAGACTGACGGCGTCGGCGGGAACTTGCCTTCACCGGACCTTTGTTAATTTCACGGCTGGCGAAGTACGCCAGAGCAAGGGCTATCGCTGCATCACCGTGGCGCTTGCCTCCATCCGCTTTTGCTTTTGAGCGCTGATCAGGTACACGGGGAACACCGTTAATGACCTGTACTGCCCTCAGATCATCCAAAGTGTCTTCATCCTTTGGCAGCGCCTCCAGATTGCCGTCTTCCAGCGCAGCCTTCACCGGGGGCATATTGTCACGGTACCAACCTTCGGTGGGCATGACTTGCTGCACACGGCTGGCACCATATTTTTGCATGGCATACTCGGCCAGATAAGCACCGTTACCACGGGCATCAAAGGCTGCACCCAGCAAATTAGGAAGTCCATCCATTAGATACCAAGTAATTTGCTCCTGTTGTTTGAATGGCACGTTGCGCAGTTCCAACACGAACGGTACTCTGCGTACCAGATTTTTTTGTTGTAGCAATGGATAATCCACGGACAAATCGCTACTGCGGCCAAAATCGCGTCCCAGAAATGAACGAGCATCAGAAGGTAATGCATCTAGCAACGGCTTCAGGTTGGCTTTTAGCCACTCTTCGGTATCTGTGCGGCGTATTTCATCGGATTTAAGCTCATATCCTTTCGGGCAAGTCAGTCGCAGCACTGGCGTATCGGGAGACATCCGAGATTCAATCAAAGCGCGGGACAACCAGACTCCGCCACCATTAGCAGGAATACAGTCCAATTCTTCTGATGCCCCAGCTCCGTAGAACTTGTACACCGACATCATCCACCGTTGTTCAGCCTCTTGTGACCATTCACGTCTGGTACGTAAACAGACACGGTGAAATAGTCCTTCAGCTACAGCCTCCTTAAAGGTAATACGGTGGATAACACCGTCCCTGCGTCCTGCCCGGATATCGTTCAGCAACTCATTAAACAAGTTGCTGTCTCCGTTATGGGTAGAGATCACTCGCACTTTGCCGCCCCAGATAAGCATGGCTAGTGCCGCTTTCAGTAATTCATCGAGCTGTTCGTGGAAAGCAGCTTCATCAATGACAATGATCCCCTGACGGCCACGCAAGTTAGACGGACGGCTAGAAAGCGCCACTACACGGAATCCAGAGTCTGGAAATTTGATAGTGAAAGTTTTGATGTGCTTATCATCTTCGTCTTCTTCCCAGAACCCTTCTTCAATTTCACTGGCCGCATAGTTGAAAACACGAGCCCACATTGCACAGGCTTGAATATATTCAATGGTCATATCTTGGTTATAGGCGATGTAATACACACTCATACCACCCGCGGCGGCAGAAGATGCAGCGAGGAGTACATTATCTGACGCTTCAGCCCAAGTAATTCCCGTTCGACGACTCTTCTCATTGACTTTAAAAGGAGACGAATCAGCCACCCATCGTTGCTGGTATGGCAATAAGACGACAGGTGCTGCTATTGAGGAAGTATCTGGCAGAACAGGTGCAAGCTGACTCATGTAGCAATTCCCAATATTTCCCGACGTAATGCAGCAACTGCTTCGGCAGATAATCCACCTTTGCGTGCAATTTTCTCTGCATTACTTGCAGCAGCTTCAGTCCGTGCCCGGACTTCAGATTGGAATTTTTTCAGATTCACACTAGCGCGAGAGAGTGTAGCTACATTTTTTGCCACCTTTGAAAGCAGTGTGACGCGCTCTTTTGGCGCAACTTCTCCGTCTTCAGCTTCCTGAAGTTGAATAATACTTTCAAAAAGTTCAGTCTGAATTAAAGCAATCACAGCCTCAGAACGTGCATCTTGATCATCCACGGCACCTTCTGTAAGCATCCGTGCTGCTTCTGTTGCCGCCCGTATTGCACCGTATCGCTTTTCTATTTTTTGTCCATAACGGTGAATAGCGGACTTACTGATTACATAACCTTGATCACGCAGCAAGGTTTCGAGTTCTTGGTATCCACTAAACCCTGATTCAGTCAACGCTCGTTCCAACCAGCGCCGAACGTCTTCAGGGAGTTTATCGATTGTGCTTCGACGCGCCATTATTCACTCCAGTACTTTTCAGGACGAGCAATACCAAGGCCACATGCGACCGTATATTCAACAACATCAACACCAATACGAGTTAAGTCAGCAAACCAACTACCCGATGGCTGTTTATTGAGGTCAATTAATTTACGGTCTGCCAGATAATCTAACTCCTTCCGTAATTCCAATGCAGTGACGTCAGGATAAATCGCGCGAGATATATCCAATAACAGAGTTTCACTGGCGGTATATGGGCGGGTTTTATTCAGTGCGACCAACAGACTCCAGCGCAATGATTCACGACGAACACGAGCAACATCAATCATTTTTACCTCCGGCAATTCGGTGCTGCTGCACCATCTCTAATTTGCTGTAAAGCGCATCCAGCTTGGCTTCAATTACTGTTTGACCACGAATATAATCTTCACGGCGCACGTAATTCAGCGGCAAGTCAGCCTTAAACTGCATAAACTCACGTTCGAGCTGAGACCAATTGTCTACGGAATTTTTAAGCGCTTGCTCTAACGAGGCGTGTCTTTCCTCCTGCCGCTCTTCGGCCTTGCTGAATAACCACTTTGCGATGCCAAAAATGAAACCGAGGAAAGAGAGCAGAAAACCTACGGCAGCCCAAAATTCAATCTGTAATGTCATTGTTGTAATCCTTCGATGTAATCCAGCAAGCCATTAACCTGAGCTTTCAATGCAAGACACTGTTCCCCGTTGTCGATGATATTGGCGAGGATATCTCGTTGCGTGATACCGGATGGCCGTAGTTGGGCATCAGAGCTTTCATTTCCACGGGACGTTTCATCAGCGCCGGAGGTAACGGAGGCAGAGCGAGTTTGTGCACTGGACAGGCCGAGGGCGGCGTTGTATTGCTGCACGAAGCCACGAGTAAACACACAATTAACAGGATGAAACTGTTGTTTTTCATCCATCCAACTCTGGGTAACATGGCCAATTTTCCTCTTCAGTTGTTGGTTCTGAGTGCGGAGTTGTTCAATATCGTTGAGATAATTGGCTGCTGCCTGATGCGCTGAGTGGACCTGCATTTGGTAACGTTGATGCAAGGCATTGAGTACAGTCAATTCCCGTTCTGCCCGTTGCTTTTCCAGCAAAAGAAATTCGGCTTTCTGCTGTGCTAATGCGCTGTTTCCTGTCTCCGTTGCTTTCTGAAAGCCCGTGGTATGACCTCTCCAGTGAGCTAAAGCGAACATGCAGATTAGCGACAAAATCAATACACCAGGTTTAGTCCACAATTTAATTGGCACAGCTGGTACCTCCCCAAGTTAAATAACGAGGTGCGAGTTCCAGTAATATGTGTTTGGAATAATGTCGATTTTCTTTCCATGCTGACGCTCTACGGCCAGCATTCTGAGATTCAACATGACCGAACCAGATCCACGGATTGAGACCAACTGCCTCGGTTTTCTTCTTATCCCGTAGTAACCAGCCTAAGCCTCCGTTATAGGAAGACAGCACCATCGCCATTCTTTGGCACTTATCGGCAGCTTTAATGCGTTGCCATAGCCAATGGTCATAGTGAACCATTGCCTGTATAGACCAGATTGGGTTGAAGGGATCTTTATTGGATAATTCAGGAATACGTTGACTAATCCAATCTGCTGTTGTGGGCATAAACTGGGCCATACCCTAAGCACCAACAGGAGAAATAGCTCGTGATTTCCAGTCACTCTCCTGATGCAACTGAGCGGCAAAATCAGTTACAGGTGCATTCAATCCCCAGATCACACGAGAAGCACGTATTAAGTCATTGCGGTATTGCTGCGAACGGTGTGGTGGTTCGTCAGCCAATGCTGAGCTGATCATTCCGCCACACCACAACAGTACAATTCTGATAATCTGCCGCCAATTCATAATCACAACCCTGTAGCTACGCTCAGACAGGTGGCGGCAACAATCAGTGCACGGCGTATCAGAACGGCAGCAAACACCACATGGTAGCCAGTCTGAACGGGATATTTTCCTTCTTTCATGAGTATCTCATCATGTTTCAGATACTGACCGGGCCTTGCTTTCGGGAATAAACTGCGGTCTAGCCAGTACCCCAAGACAACAGCCAGAGCAATAAGTGATAATTTGTAGATCACGACAGGGACTTGTTGAGGGGAAACTAAACCGATAGTGATCAGCAATAGAACAGCTGTTAACAACCAGCCACCGAGGCGTAATTTTTTGATAAGTGATACAAACGATTTGAAAGTTTTCACTGAACTGTCTCCGTAGTTGTTGATGGAAACAGTTTTGCCAATTTATCGGGAAAAGGATTTTAAAGGGCGTTAAGAGCGCATCAGAAAAGTAAAAGACAGGATAAGAGCGACCAGCCTAACGCTCGAACACTGGGTAGGCTATCAACTCATAGGCATGCACTGTGAGCCAACCGAGGCTCTTTCCGCTATTGATTATTGATGACCGGGAAAGCCTAACTCATTTTCAGCTAATGGAAAAGGCTTACGGATAATGAAAGAACAATCTTTACCTATCGTTCCGTGGATTGGTGGTAAACGCCGATTAGCAAAACATATTTTACCGTTATTTCCTGAGCATACCTGTTATGTCGAACCGTTCTGTGGTGCTGCTGCACTGTATTTCCTAAAAGTACCGAGCAAATGTGAAGTGATTAATGATATTAATGGTGAGTTGGTGAATCTTTATCGCGTGATAAAACATCACTTGGAAGAGTTTGTCCGGCAATTTAAATGGGCATTGGTCAGCCGCCAAATTTATAAATGGTTGCAGATTACCCCCGAAGAAACGCTAACCGATATTCAGAGAGCAGCGCGTTTCTATTATCTCCAAAAGCAGGCATTTGGCGGTAAGGTTGCTGAACATACTTTCGGTACTTCCACCACCAGCCCCCCGCGATTTAATTTACTCAGAATAGAAGAAGAGCTATCAATGGCTCATCTGCGACTGGCAAGAACGATCATTGAAAATATGAACTGGGCACAATGCATCCAGCGGTACGACAGACCGCATACACTGTTTTATTGTGATCCTCCATATTGGGGTACAGAGGGATATGGCATAGAGTTCGGGCTTGAGAACTATGATCTATTAGCAGAATTAGCACATACCATCCGAGGGAAAATGGTGATTTCGGTGAACGATATTCCAGAAATGCGCAAGGCGTTCAAAGGGCTGACAATGCAAGCAGTTAATATCGGTTACAACTTGAAAGTTACGGGGAAAGTTAAACAGAGTAAAGAACTAATCATTTGTAATTTCTAATAACCGAGAATGGCAAGGCAATATATTTGCTTTGCCATTTTTTTTATCTTTAACCTAAACCAATAGAACGGGATACAAACTGTAAACCTATTCCGAGAGTTTGGCTAACTAAAGACCTTAATGCTTCTTTACTTTCAGTCTTCAATGTTTCCTTAATACGATCACCTAATGGGGTTTTTAAGCTATCAGGGATTACTTTGAGAACTTCTAAACCCTCAGCGGTTAATACGGCTCTATGACAACCTTCAGAGCTCATAGTCCCTGCCAAATAACCATTCGTCATGAGCCAATCCACTGTATCCAGAAAAAATCTATGATCTTCTACTGTAGTACAAAGTTCGTCAGAGTATGTTCCATCAGAATATTGAAGGGGTTCACCGATTATCTCTGTGGATAAAAGCTCTATCTTTAAAGGAAATGACTTATATAATTTCCCAAATATAATACCTACAATTTCATTAAACTTTTCTATGTTTGTAGTAGACATAAATACCCTATTTGTTTCTAAAGTTTCAATTTCAACGTTCCACCAGGTAGATTCTGTTGATCTAAACAAACAGATTGGCAAGCTGATTTAGCTATAGATAAAACTGTTTCGTTATCTTCTATATCAAGAAAACAATTATTTCCATTAGCTATATAATCATTGGGCAGTTTGGCATTTTCATCAATATGAAATTTGATAGTTGTGCGTGAAGGATAACTGTTTTCGTAAACTGTGATGTCAGTAAATTGCTCAGAGTATTTATCCAATCCTGGGCACATTTTTCTAATAGTTGGCAATAATTGATTGATAGTGGGATCATCTGTTGCTATTGAGAACACAGGAGCTGGAGCTTTTTCAGACTCAATCTGAACGCTATTTTTTGTTCCATCACCACAC
The DNA here is from genome assembly GCF_042879355.1 of Photorhabdus sp. RM71S. Lineage (NCBI taxonomy): Bacteria > Pseudomonadati > Pseudomonadota > Gammaproteobacteria > Enterobacterales > Morganellaceae > Photorhabdus > Photorhabdus sp. RM71S. Next base: position 15,539 of record NZ_JBHFKV010000060.1, read on the forward strand.
CCCGCCAAAATAAATATTGTGGGAATTAATAACTTACTCACAGCTCATACCCTTATATAAAATAAAAAATAACTATATTTTTAAGAATTTCTACGTCGCAAGATTACGTCTATGGTATCAATAACATTCTGATTTTCACCTATTATCCTATTTTCTATCTTCCTGTTCTTGTCCATTTTTTTTCCACAAAGCATCATCAGTACGGTCCAAGAGATAAAGATTATCAATGTCTTATTATTAACTACCAATACATTAGTAGATCCTCCACCAAAAAACATCATATAAGCGTTCCATAGGGCAAACGTGAATGCTATAAGCACGAGGCTAAGTAATAGCAAGCAAGGTGTATTGATGTAATAACGCCATTTAGCATCTTTATTTTTTATAAGTAATTCTCGTTTTATAGCAAGTAACTCCCGACTATCCCTTTCATGAAGCTCACGCGAGCGAGATGGTACGGGGTTAATATTGACGACTGAACCTACATGAATAGAGCCATGATTATTACCACCAACGCTGATGGTTATCTGTCGTTCCTGTCCATCTTGGGGAAGTTGTTTAAGGCTATCAAAAACTTGTTCTGCTAATGTTTGTAATTCTTCATCTCTTCTGTTCATGCAAGTCCTTTATTTCTTTAATGATTAACAACCAGTTTTAATACTCTATCAATTCTACTGTCATCGACAGCCGACTCTTTAATTAAAAAGTTATATATTTTTGATGATTGCAGGACGAGTTCATCGGGCGTCCAGCGGCGATTAGCCTGTCGTGCCATCGAATCTAGTTTATGAACAATTTTTCCCAGTAATTCTTCATCTATCTCACTGTTTTTGTAGGCGGTAGAGGCTGACTTTTGAACTTGTCCTGTGATCAGGTACAACACATCAAGACCAGCTTTTGCCCAAAGGCTTATAGCGTCAGCCCCTGGTGCAGATTCATCTTTTTCCCACCTTATCTGTGATTTTCTTGATGCGCCAACCATCTCCGCGAAATCAGACTGACTAAACCCCAATCGCTCACGCTCTTTTTTTAATCTCTCACCAAGAGACATTTTTGCCACCAAAACCCTTTACAAGTCCCATTAATGGGACAATAATGTCACGTATTGTACAAACATCATTGCATTACCGGAGGCCATAGCATGACACCCGAGAAAATTAAACGCCGCTTTCAACAACACGGCATCACTATTACCCAATGGGCACAGGAGAACGGGTATTCCCGTGAAGCTGTATACCGAGTTCTTAATGGACAATCCAAAGCTAATTACGGAAAGGCCCATGAAATAGCTGTAAAGCTAGGTCTGAAAACGCCAAGTTTAGGCATTTAAATTTAGCCTAACTATTTTATCACTCTATGTAACAGATTATCACATATTGAAAAGGGAGAGTGTGACATGCGCAAAATTAACGTTTCCAGTTCTGGTACGCGCATATTACGGGTTCTTAAGGCTCTACGTGGTCATTCCTTGTCTGGGATGAGTAATGGTGAATTAGCGGAATTACTGGGGGAATCTCCTGCAAATATTAATCGTGCACTAAATACATTAATAGAAGAAGGGCTGGCGCAAAAACTGGGTAGCGGCAGATATGCACCCGGTATGCAATTACTGCAAATAGCACAATCGTTCTCAAATGAAATGGCTAACACCCAAGCCAAAATTACAGAAATGAATCAGCGCGTTTTGGCTGGTAGCAGAAATTAATTAACAAGAGATTCATACAATGGCACGCTCAAAAAATACAACATCAGTAAAACTAGCCGAAGATGTTCAACTTGCTGACGATCTGCAGGTCAATCTCAACGCTATGACAACACACCGCCTGCAAATCATGGAACAGTTTGGAGATGGTCTGCCGTATGAACGTGAACGTATCGTTCACGAAACCCGTTTCTATATGGCTCAGAGTGCTGAAGCGATGCTGGAAGCAGGGAAACGCCTTATTATTCTTAAAGAGAATGAACCTCATGGGGAGTTTGTTGACATTGTTAAGGATCAACTCGGTTTAGAACCCCGAATTGCCCAAAAAATGGCACAAGCTGCACTCAAATTTCTTTCACCTGGATTAGAAACAAAAGCGAAAACGTTTTCGCTTTTAGGACGTTCCAAACTGTATGAATTGATGCTTGAAGACGATGATGAACTGTCAGAATTGGCTGAAGGTGGCACTGTAGCAGGTTTGACATTAGATGATATTGATCGCATGTCTGTCCGCGAACTACGTAAGACCCTGCGTGATACACGCGCTGATCTGGAAATCTCACGCCAGACGGTGCAGGAAAAAAAGGAACTTGTTAGCAATTTGATTGAGGAGAAATCTGCAATCCAGCACAAACTTCAGCGCCGAATTAATCATGAAAAACCTGAAGAAGAAGGTGCTGCTTTGACACAAGAGGTTAATTCATTGTCTTTTTCTGTTGATGCCGCTATCACCAATCTTTTCAATGGATTTGAAACGCTTAATGGTCATACCACACGCACCGACATTAGCCATGTTGGGTTTATGGCAGGCGTACTTGATGACCTTGAAGTCAAAATTCGTAGCCTGCGTAATCACTTTAATCTGCCTGAGTACAGAGAACACAGCATTGTTCCTGATTGGGCTAAAGAAGGTGCGGAGGCAGAAGAGGAAGGATTTAAACGACCAGAATGGATGGATAAGGAAGAGACACATGAATAAATCTGAATTGAAAAAATGCTTGAAAAGAAACTGAAGGAATAAGGGCAATAACATGAATACCACAATGACCGAACGATTAGTTTCTATTGTACAGGCAGCACATAAAGCCGGACATGGTGGTAAAGAGGCAATATATCGGGCGGCTTGTGAAGAGCTGTGTATGTCACGTTCAACGTTGATTAAAAAACTCGGTGAAGTTTTTAGCAAAAAACCACGTAAGAAACGTTCTGATGCAGGCAATAGTGCACTAACACGTGAAGAAGCAACGTTGATTTCAGGAATATTGATAGAGGCCACTCGTAATACAGGGAAACGGTTATATAGTCTCGAACAGGCCGTTAATGATCTGCGTTCAAACGGCCTGATTCATGCAGGCCATATTGATACCGAAACGGGCGAATTTTCTCCGTTATCCATTGACGCTATTAGTCGTGCATTGCGCCAGTACAAACTTCATCCTGAACAGTTGAAAGTGTCTGCACCCAGCCTACAATTAGCTAGCCTGCATCCCAATCATGTATGGGAATTAGACGCCTCAATTTGTGTACTGTATTACCTAAAAAATCCAAATAAAAACAATGGAGTTGACAGTGGGTTACGCATGATGCCTGTGGCTGAATTTAATAAAAATAAGCCGAAAAATCTGGCTCGTATTATTAATGATCGTGTCTGGTCGTTTGAATTAACAGATCATACAAGTGGCTGGATATATGTTGAATACTTATTTGGCGGTGAAACCAGTCAGAATTTTACTTCTGTATTAATTAACGCAATGCAAGATCGCGGTGACGCAGATGTATTACACGGTGTACCCCAAATTTTATTTACTGACCCCGGTTCAGCTTTGACAGCACCTACACTACGCAACTTGTGTAAGGCTCTAGGCATTCAAATGATACAACACAAGGCCCGTAACGCCCGTGCTACAGGCTCTGTTGAAAAAGCGCGTGACATCATTGAACGCAATTTCGAGTCCGGTTTACGCTTTCGACAAGTTGATGATATTGATGAGCTTAACCGTCTGGCACGGCTATGGCGTATGAAGTTTAACCGCAGTGCAATACATAGCCGGCATGGACAAACCCGTACAGATTGCTGGCTAAAAATCACGGCAGAACAGTTAGTAAAAGCGCCTGCCATTAACGTTTGTCGTGAATTGGCAATTGGCGCACCAGAAAGCCGTAAAGTACAGGCAACCTTGCGAGTATCTTTCAGGGGGCGTGAGTATGACGTCAGTGCCATTCCTAGCGTAAGTGTTGGTGATTCAATCATGATCACCCGCAATCCGTGGCGTGACGAAGAGGCACAGGTAGTCATTACTGGTGAAGATGGCTTTGATGCTTTCCATCTTGTTAATGAAGTCACTAAAGATGAGTACGGCTTTGCCATCGGCGCACCTGTAATTGGTAGTGAATTCCAAGCCATTCCTCAAACAATTGCACAACGTAATTTAGCCGAAGTTGAACAGAAAATCATGGGGACAAACAGCACGGCTGAAACTGAAATAGCACGTAAATTGAAAACACTCCCCCTCAATGGTCGGTTTGATCCATATTTGGATATTGAACGTAATGATGCACCAACGTATATGCCAAAACGTGGACAAGCCTCTACGGTACATAGTCCACGAATTGAACAGCTTATGAACCCCGTTGATGTTGTCAAAATTTTACGTGAACGGTTCCAATCACATGGCAAGACATGGTGTGGTGAGTTTTATCAGAAAATAGTCAAACGCTTTCCTAATGGTGTTCCAACAGATCAAATTGATGAGTTGGTTGATGAATTCATGGGGCAATCAGCAACTGTCGCACGCAGTATTATCAACGGTAATTAGTTTTTCATTGTGTATATTTAAGGAAAAGAAAATGGCAATTAAAGTTTATGATCCACTGTTTTCACTGACAACTCAAAATACAACTGAGGTTTAGTTATAAAAGTGACCCAGTTTGTTTTCATGAAACTCATTATAACGTAAGAAGTATACAGGATATTTTGCCAGGGAATGATGTTGCTATCTCTTATTACCAATAGCATATGCAGAAATAAAGATAGTCGCTTAACGAGGGATTATTATGCTGGTGTTTAAACAGCAGTTACAGGCACATCAGTTAACGCAAAGTGCAGCAGCAAGTGCTGCGGGAATTTCAGCGGCGGCGTTGGCTCAAATTGTTAATCACAATATATGGCCACGGCAGAACGTGGATGCAATTCGTCAACGTATTACTGATTTCTTGGTAAGAAAAGGTATTGATACCGCAAAAAGTTTTGAGGTGGTACAAGCAACCGATAAATTAGATACCTATGCCGATAATAAAAATACAACCCTCATTTCTGAGGAGGAAAACATGTTACTAAAAAAACAAGTGTTATTTCCAGCCACGAAAAAGCATTTTGGTTTATTTCGTGATCCATTTGAGGATAGTGCAATTCAAAGTGCTGAAGATGTTTTTGTGACTCCAGATAGCCGTTATGTACGGGAAGCCATGTATCAAACAGCCCGCTATGGTGGTTTTCTGGCAGTATCAGGGGAATCGGGTTCAGGTAAAACGACACTGCGTCGTGATCTTATTGACCGTATTAACAGGGAAAATACCCCCGTTATTGTTATTGAACCCTACGTATTAGCAATGGAAGACAATGATGTAAAAGGTAAGACCTTGAAAGCATCAAACATTGCTGAAGCTATTGTGAATACCTTAGCGCCATTGGAAAACTTGAAACGATCGCCTGAAGCACGCTTCCGCCAGTTGCACAAGATATTGAAAGACAGTTCACGGGCTGGCTACCAACATGTGTTAATAATAGAGGAAGCACACTCGTTACCTTTACCGACATTAAAACACCTTAAACGATTCTTTGAACTGGAAGATGGATTTAAAAAACTGTTATCGATCATTTTGATTGGTCAGCCTGAACTGGAATTGAAGCTATCTGAACGTAATCAAGAGGTTCGTGAAGTAGTGCAACGTTGTGAAGTTGTTAATTTGTTTCCTCTTAATGATTATCTGGAAACATTTTTGGATTTTAAATTTGGTCGCGTAGGCATGAAGACTAACAAGATTTTAGATAATAGCGCTATTGGTGCTATCCGTGACCGGTTATGTCTTAGTCGGCATAGCGGTAAAGAAATTGTTAGTTTATTATATCCATTAGCTATCGGAAACTTGATTATTGCAGCGATGAACATGGCTGCAATTAATGAGATATCTATGGTTGATGCCAATATTATTCGCAGTGTTAGCTAAAGATATCATTATGAGAAAAAGCTCTACTTAACAATTAATATTGACAATATTCATATTAAAACTGCCTTATCACAAATTAAATATGCAAGGTGGATTCGACTAATTTCTGGTTTTATTAATTTCAAGTTGGTTACAACAAGGATGTAACATACCATAACCAGAGAAATGGAAGTCTTGGAAATATTAATACCGGCATTTCATTATCGATCTATTTGAAAAACAAGGTTTCTTTGTTGAGGAAAAGAAGTGAATATATTGGTATTAACAAATACATTCATTAAGTAACAGGTAATTAAATATGGTAAAAATAAAAATTTTGTTTAAAGCTAAATCCGCTTTCTACACCCCGCAATTATGTAAATAAAGCTATTGTAAAAGATATTAATGGAATATCAATTAATTCAGGAAAAGAAAATTTTTCAATTATCCTATTTGAACAGAAAATTAAGTAAGGAACATACTTATGAAAATAACATGTAATCACTGCAAACAACCTGTTGAAAAAATGAATCTAAAACAAGCCAAGGTTATCCAGACTCCTGAGTTTGGTGAGTGGGTTATTGATTTAATCTTGGTTTGTCCACATTGTAGTCAGCAATACGGTGTATCTGTGGCAACATGGGATTTACAGCCACTGGAGACCATTCATGGATAAAACGGTCTTATACCAAAAAGCTAGGTTCAGTAGTATCAAGTTAATGCTGGCTATTTTGGTTTACTCAATTAGAGAGTACATAGCAGAGGATGAATAAGATGACCAAACAGAAACTTATTCAGCTTATTCATATTGCACGTAGTAATCTAAAACTAGATGAAGATACGTATCGCCAGATGCTACTTTCAGAAACCAGAAAAGCCTCTACGCGGGAAATGGATATCCCGCAGTTAACTCGCATTTTGGAAGCTATGAAAAAGCGTGGTTTTAAGATTAAATCCTCTAGGAAATCCAAAACATCACGTCCATTAGATAGCCATCCCCAATCAAAGAAGATACGTACATTGAGGTTGGAAATAGCATCTATAGGTATTGTTCATAATAGTTCTGAACAAGCCTTAGCTCATTGGATTAAGCGTGAAACGGATATTGATGATTTACAGTGGTTGGATTCAGGCCAAGCCAGCAGCATTATTGAAAAACTGAAGAAGTGGCGGAACCGTGTCACGAGGAAAAAATATGAATGATGTGAATAACTTTCGTAGCAAAGGTCCTGAACTGCTGGTAGAACTGGCACAGCACACAGCCTGCACGGTCAGTGAAATAATCCATGTTGAGCCTGCGTTAGCTGAACAAATTGGTGAAGCTGTTGCGAACCATATGATGCAGGTTTGGGGCGGTCAAAATGTCTATTTTCCTATGGGCATGGTTTGGAAAGTCAGCCTCCGTGATCGTGAGATTTTCAACGAGTTTAACGGTAAAAATCATCATGATCTGGCTCGCAAGTTTGGTGTTTCTATTCAATGGATTTACAGCGTAGTGAAGCGTATTCGAAAGGAAGAACTGGATCGCCTGCAAGGTAAGTTATTTGATAACGAGTCTGAATAGGCAGGTCAAACTGATTGAGCTAGTACAGCTTAGTAAAATTAGATGGCAGACTAAGCATGATTCTCGTTCGGTCTGCCTTTCAAATACTGAAAAGGATTTACAATTGAATCTCCATAACTTCCCACTTAGTCCAGTTTTTTCCCATAATTATCTTTCAGTTTCTTTTCAAATATCTTACTTATGATCA
>NZ_JBHFKV010000061.1:0-23118 GCF_042879355.1 Photorhabdus sp. RM71S
CTGCTTAACTTACTGAGCTAACGCAGTTTTTCGTTGGCTCTTTTATTTAATGAACACCGTCTGATGTGCCGTAACGGCCCAGGCTATTCGTGCCAGTTTGTTCGCCAGCGCGTACGCCACAACGTTCGAGTGATGGCGGGCAAGCTGCCTGTTCACCCACTCTGCCAGACGCCCTGGATTATGCTCCAGCCGCTGCATAAAGACCCTGGCACACTGCACCAGCAGCCGCCTCAGATTTTTATCACCCCGCTTGCTGATGCCCATCAGTGTCGTTTTTCCACCCGTGCTGTACTGGCGGGGAACCAGCCCTGTTGAAGCCGCAAAGTCACGGCTGTTGGCATAGTTTTTACCGTCCCCCAGCCGCATGGCTAACAGACTCGCCGTTACCGGCCCAACGCCAGGAATGGTCAGCAGGCGTTGCGCGGTTTCATCTTCCGCCAGATGCGTTTTCAGTTCCTTATCGACTTCCTCAAGTTCTCCGCTGAGGTAAACATAATGACTGTGGCGTCTGCTCAGAACCCTTGCCAGATAAGGCGGAAAGTCATTTTCTTCCAGCACAGCGGCCAGACGTCGTATCACGGCAATACCGCGCGGCAGACTGACGCCGAACTCCAGCAAAAAAGCGCACATCTGATTGGTGGTTTTAACGCGTTGCCGTATCAGTGAGTCTCTGACGCGATGGAGGGCGGCCATCGCCTGTTGGTCTTCTGTGCGGGGGGGCACAAAGCGCATGGAGGGCCGGGAAGCTGCCTCGCAGATAGCTTCAGCATCGACAAAATCGTTCTTGTTACTCTTAACAAAAGGACGGACGAACTGCGGAGAAATCAGCTTTGCCTCATGGCCTAAATCAGCGCTCCGGCGAGCCATAAAGTGCGCCCCACCGCAGGACTCCATCACTACGGTTGCAGCCTTGCAGGAACCGAGAAAATTCATAAGCTGAGTGCGGGAAAACTTCTTACGCAGCAGGGCGTTACCCTGCCTGTCCTGACAGTGGACATGGAAGGAATGTTTACCGAGATCGATACCAATAAGCGTAATGTTTTGCATGATGGTTCCCTCTAAAATAAAATACCCTGCTAGCGTACCTCTCACAGGGTGGGGGTGACCATCTCATTAACCGTGTGGCGTCCCTCATAAATTCGATGCAGAAAAACAGAGACAATTTATTGAATATGATGAAAATCTTAAAGTCACAGCGAAAAACGAACCCATCCTCTTTCTTGACGCGGTTCACCCGACTCAAGGCACTAAACTCGGTTATGGCTGGATGCGAAAAGGCGAGAAAAAAACAGTCAAAACAACGGGAAGCCGAACTCGTCTGAATCTATTGGGCGCACTCAACCTGAATGCCATTGGTCGTACGGTGTTCCAGGAATATCAAACCCTCAATGACTACAACATTTGCTGTTTTTTCAATGAAATAAGAAAGTCTTATCCTGACTATCATCAAAAAATTCATCTTATTGTGGATGGGGCGGGTTACAACAAAGCTCATCTTGTGAAGGAGTGGGCTTATGTTAACAATATTGAGTTACATTACCTTCCTCCATACAGCCCAAATTTAAACCCGATAGAGCGATTATGGAAGGTCATGAATGAACATGTTCGAAATAACCGTTATTTCGCTGATAAACATGAATTTCGAGACAAAGTATTCAAATTTTTCACCACAACGCTACCTGATATAGCGGACTCGCTGATGTCTAGAATTAACGACCATTTTCAGGTGCTAAAAACTGCATCTTAAAGTTTCTTGGGTATATATCTAATCAGAAGATTGGTGACAAAAGTTATCGGCACCAAAAGAAACTTTTACCGGGCCTCATGCCCGGTTCTTTACCTTAATGTTTAAAAAATGGTCTTCTGGTTATTTTAGCTCCTCATTAATGGCCTGCCGAACAATCAACTTCGCGGCCCAACTCGTTAAGTTGATGATTTCATCATTTCCTAAACCAAAAGTATCTTTCAGAATAGTCATAGCCTCTGTACCATATAAAACGGAAATCAACATAATAATCTTATGTATTGTGTCATCTTTAAGCTGACCTTTTAGAGGCGCTAACGCCGTAGAAAGTGTCTCTTTACGGTTACTTTTTTTCTTCAAAACAGGTCGTTTGTCGTTATCTTCACCTGATAAAGATTCCTGCCAGCGTAACTGAGAAATGCGTAAGGCATCCCTCATCAGCGCCTCATTGGCTTCTATTTCTTCATAACCCCATCTTAATAATTTCTCAATATTTTCCTCTGCATTATTGCCCATAGGGGGGACAACGAATGACCCAATAACTTGTTTTACAACATACTCTACAAAATCACTATGGGTTGAAAAGTAGCTGCGCAACGTGACCTTCGCATATTCAGCTTCACTGGCAATCTCTTCAGGAGACGGAAATTTTTTTTCACGATATAACTTCAGCGCTGAATGAATGATACGTTCCAGGGTACGACGCCGGACTGGCGACAGCTTTTCTTCATCAAACAGAATCATTTAAACCCCTTAAAATTTTAACCGTATAGCATTAATAATAAAAAATATCACTAATGATAAAAAGTAACTTGCATGTTGTAAAATATTACAATAGGTTTACATTCGTCTTTGAATAGGTCTACCACATGGGGTGAACACTATGACGCGATTTGTGGTTGTCGTTGGCACAGCAGACACAAAACTGGACGAGCTGGTCTGGTTGAAATATTGTTTACGCCTCGCAAGAGTGGATTCAATTATCATTGATGTGTCTACATCAACTCCCGGGGAAAATCATCAGAATAATCAGCATAAAAAGATAGATATTCATTCACTTCAGGTCGCTGAGTATCATCCCGCTGGCGCTGATCCTGTTTTTTGTGGCGTACGGAATAAAGCGATAACCGCGATGTCTGTCGCCCTCACAAATTTCCTGAACAGTTCAATCGACGATATCGCGGGGGTGATTGGTATCGGAGGCTCAGGCGGAACAGCGCTGATTACTCCGGCAATGCAAAGCCTACCGATCGGTTTGCCTAAAATCATGGTATCAACGATGGCGTCAGGGAATGTCTCGGCCTACGTTAGGGACAGCGATATTGCTATGCTGTATACGGTAACCGATCTCAACGGACTCAACCGTATTTCTCGTGCAGTATTGTCTAATGCTGCAAATATGATGGCGGGCTCTGTCAATTATTTTACGCCATTGGCTGATATTCATAAACCCGTTTTAGGGTTGACGATGTTTGGTATGACGACTCCGTGCATTAATCAGCTCACTACCGCGTTAAATACTCAATACGATTGCCTCGCTTTTCATGCTACCGGCAATGGTGGAACAAGCATGGAGAAATTGGCTAAAGACGGAGAATTGGTTTGCGTTTTGGATATTACATTAACAGAAATTGCCGATCTGTTATTTGGGGGTGTCTTGGGTTGTCCTGACACACGTTTAGACGTCATGGCAAAAAAAAGCATTCCGTGGATTGGCAGTGCTGGTGCTTTGGACATGGTTAACTTTGGTGCAAAGGACTCGGTTCCAGAACGCTACAGCAATAGGCTATTTGTCGAGCATAATTCTCAGGTGACATTGATGCGAACCACACCCGAAGAAAACTATCAACTTGGTATCTGGATAGGGAACAAACTTAATAAGTGTAATGGACCTATTCGATTCATTATTCCGGAAGGCGGATTCTCTGCGCTAGATTGCCCTGAACAACCTTTTTATTTACCTGCATCAACACAGGCTTTCTGTCATGGACTAAAAAAAACAATAAAGCAAACAGAATTGCGAAAAGTTATAAAAACACCTTTTCACATCAACTCACCACAATTTTGTGCTCTGGTAATACAACAATTCAAGGAAATTATAGAACACCAGGGAATTTCTCATGAAGAAAAAATATAATCAAATTATTGAAGCTATAAAACAAAAAGTCGAACGTAACGAAACTATTATTGGAGCAGGCGCAGGCACGGGTCTTTCGGCGCGTTGCGAGGAAGCAGGAGGGGCAGACCTCATTATCGTATATAATTCTGGACGCTTCAGAATGGCTGGCAGAGGATCATTGGCCGGATTAATGCCATACGGTAATGCAAATGAAATTGTCAGAGAAATGGGTAATGAAATATTGCCGATAGTTAAGGAAACACCTGTATTAGCGGGTGTCTGTGGTACTGATCCATTCTGTAATTTATCTCTTTTCCTGGATGAACTGAAGGCACAAGGTTTTACTGGTATTCAAAACTTCCCAACTGTAGGGCTTATTGATGGGAAGTTCAGAAAAAATCTGGAAGAAACAGGCATGGGTTATGCATTGGAGGTGGAGCTAATCCGCCTGGCACATGAAAAGGGAATGATTACCACTCCTTATGTTTTCAATGTAAAAGAGGCTGAAGCTATGGCACAAGCAGGTGCTGATATCATCGTCGTACATCTGGGGCTAACCACTGGCGGTGATATTAGTGCAAATACATCATATGATCTGGAATCTTGTATACCAATCATTAATGCTTGTGCTTCGGCAGCTAAAACTATTCGAAATGACATTATTACTTTGTGTCACGGTGGCCCAATTTCGGAACCGGAAGATGTCGCCTATATTTTGGCTCATTGCCCCAATTGTCATGGGTTCTATGGTGCTAGTTCAATGGAACGCTTGCCAACAGAACAAGCCATCAAACACACGATCCAGAAATTTAAAGAAACTAATCGGGGTTAGTGGGAATTATACTTAAGCTATGTGGAAACTGAGTACTACAACCGTAATATTGGTTACGTTATGATGACGCATTATTTTCTTTTCCTCAAAATACGGAAAGGTGCCCAATATGCCATGCCCAGCCAACATATGCCTGTCTGGCTCCCTTATTTCATCCTACCGGGCCGCAACAACTCAGCCTCACTTGTCTCCGGGGCTTACTCAGCGATGTTAACGAAAAAATGGCTGGCAACTGGCTGGACAGAAGCCCCCACCCCAGATGGTATTCAATACTTTCTTGAGCGTGCTGATCGAGGCAAAAGCAGCCCTCAATATTCTGCGTGACTGGGTAACTAGATGACTGAACAATCAGCCTTTTATATTGGCAATCCCCGGACACTCCGTTATGGTGGCATCTACAGCTTCTTTGTAGTAAACAGTATATTTGGCTGTTATAGGCGATATTGTGTTCAACGCCAAAATATAAGTCCCGCCTGCACCATCGTCCTGACTGGCCGCATTAGTTCGCGGAGCATACGCCGTTGTACCATCAGTCTGAAATATACAGCCACGCCACGCTGGGTCGCTGCTCAGGGTCAGCGAACTCGTCAGTACGTGTGATGCCGGGCAAAGTGCACGGTGACGACATCCCGGTACCGGTTCAGGCCCTAGGAAGGGGGAAAATCGGCCCTGATGAGTACCGACAGTATCGAACATCCTGTCGGCGTATAGTTTATGCCTGTAAACCGGAAAACCATCCAAAAATTTTCCGGTTTCATTTGACAAGGCTATCTTATTTCGTTTTTCAAAGCCCTACGATAATATTCACCACTCGCTTTTTCATGCATAGTAAACAACATCGGTAATAGAGAACTCAGAGCCGATAGGCTATGCCCGAGCTGACACAAACTCTCTGGAGTAAATTCATGAATATTATTGCTGGCAAACGATAACATTGAGTCACCAAGAAAAGTTACATCATGACAAATGCCCATAGTATTTCCTTTGGATGATTCAATTAGCTGACACAGCACAGTATCGCTAACACATGAGAAATCCAGCGATGCAATCGCATCCGACATGCCAGACCATATGATATTCACATCAGATATATCACTATCGTCGGAAGTATCTGGAATGCTACTGCGCATAATATTGCTTCTCAATTGGTTTACAAGAAGTTAAAACCAAAGAAAAGTCTGTGAGCAAGGTGTGTGCTTCGGTTTCTACATTAGATTGCGCGTTAAATGTATAACGCTTTGAGTATGAAGATGTGTTACTATTCATATCAGCCATACATTAGTTCCTGTAATGTTATGGTTAGACGCTCTGGTTGTGTTGCAGCACTTTCAGAGCGTTGCTTTTATGGTTCCTATAACTGTCACCATATTTTTTCTCTTGGAGATCAATATCTCTTCCTTCTTTTCTGGTAACGGGAAGGCCAGATTTCATCAGGCTTCTGTCCTAATGCATTTGCAATAATTGTTTCACCTTTACACCAAGGTCTTTGCAAGGCATTAGATAACGTTGACGATGCCAGCCCTGTTTCTCTAGAAACAGCTGCCAATGATGTTCCCTTTTTTCTTAAAGCAGCGATAATATCTGCTGGGTGCCAATCTTTTTTCTCCACAATAATTCTCCAATAAGATATATTTCGGGCTATATACGATTTTGATGGCACGTTTTACTTCAATTTGTATTTCAATTACCCTAAAAGGTTGCCAGTGCAAGCTATCCCTATTTATAGGATTACTTATACTAAATAACTTTTCATAATTATGATACACCCTCTCTTTTTATTCTCTGTTAGTCCTGTAGGAGAATGAATTCAAAAATGTTTTCACTTTTTCGAGCAACTGCCACATATACTGGCAGCAATGATTTCGTGTCACCGTTTCATGCAGGGATTGCCCCAGGCGCTCAATTTTATTCAGCCAGGGGGAATAAACAGGTAAAAACAATAGGTTAAATTTAGGATGACAGGTCAGCCAATCACTGACCATCCGGCTTTTGTGAATACTATAATTATCCAAAATTAACGTGAGGGTTTCAGCATGGCAATATTGGCGATCAAGTTCTTTCAATACATTGATAAATAATCGAGAATCTTTATTTAATCCGCCAACATAAGTGATTTTCCCTGTTTGAACATTCAGGCAGCCCGCAAGGTAATGTTTTTGGTTTTTTCCTGGTGTCACGATACGTTTCTGCTGTCCTTTTAAATACCCGTCAGAACCGATTTTGGGATTTAGCTCGATATCGACTTCGTCTTCATAAAAAACGGGATGTTTTTCCGAGCACGTTGACAACGCCTCGGTAATTTTCGCCATTTTTTCAGGGTATTCGGGATCGGGTAATTTAAGCGTTGGCGCTGCCCTTCGCCAAACGATACCTGTCTTATGTAAGTAACGATAGAAGGTGCTGATGGATAATTTTATATTTAATAATTCATTGATTTTAATTATAAAAAGTTCAAGACTCCAACGAGAACGCAAGCAACCCAATTGTTGGGGAGAATGTTGCAATAAAAAAGATATCAAAGGATAAAGTGGGATTAAATTCCAGACAGTGGGTCTGCCCGCAGGCAGGCTTTTCAAACCTTCCAGACCATATAAAGTAAACCAATTTATCCAGCGATTGACGGAAGAACGACCGGCACAAAGGGTTCTGGCGACCTGTGAGACAGACTCGCCCCGATGTAGCATCAATATGGCCATGAGTCTGCGAGCATAATTTTTATCTCGGGTGCGCTGGATAATTTTTTTCATCTGGCGTCGTTCATTGCGGGGTATCAGTGCTATGATAGGCATAACTCAGTCCGTTTTGTGGTTTTGGGATTTTTTGCAATTGATCAGATCGCGAAAATTGGACTGAGTTCCCTCCAAGTGATCTACTATTTTGAAAAGTTATTTAGTCACTGATTCAACATTTGATCACCAGCGTTTGCAAACCTTGTTGCAAGAACAGGTTAAACTATGCTTGGTGAGATTCAGTCGTTGTGGTGAGCTTGCAACAGCCATTAACACGTTGGGTTATCAGTCATATGATAGTGAAAGATCTTTGTTGACATTGCTTGGAGATTGGTTTGTCAATGGCGCTAATTTGGATTGGCAGCAAGGGGGTGAACGCAAGATCAATTGTCGTATTGAACTGCCATTTGCTCCTTTTGTGGTCACCTATTGCTGGCCAGAGACTATTGAGAACCCTGCTATGGTTTCTGACGTTGTACCGCACACTTCGATATCAAATTCAGGAGAAAATGTTGAAGAGAAACTGTTGACTCAAGTCAGAGAAGTGCTGAAAGAACCGAAATTAACACTTGACGATGATTTTTTTGCGGCCGGAGGCAATTCACTTAATGGTAAGCAACTTGTGGTTCGACTGAACGCGGCATTAGGTACGGATCTGAAATTGATGGATTTGTTGGATTGCCTGGATCTGAACGAGTTTTATCAATTGGTGAAAGACAATGTTCAATTATCCTCCGTATCTACAACACCGGAGATGGAAACGAGGAACAATGAGCATGTACTTTCTGGTCAGCAATTAGCAATTTGGGCGGCAACGGAAATTGCTGATGAATCTGGCGCTTATAATGTTCCCGCTGTTTTGCTTATCAATGCGGAGGCGGATGTTGCTTGGCTGGAAAAAACGCTAACTGAGCTTGTCTCACAGCAGCTGATGCTGCGTTGTAGTCTGGAATACAACGAACAAGGCGTTAACCCGGTAATCCATCCTCCGATGCCGGTCAAACTGGTTCATAGTGAAGTCGATTTAACAAAATACACTATTGCAACGGGCATGCCCGTTTTGACTCAGCGTCTCCGGCAGATGGTTGAAGCGCCGCTCTCACCTTATGGTATTCCTCCCACACGATTCGAACTGTTGCAAGTGAATTTTAGCGATGGAGTACGTCAAGCACTATTGCTGAATTTTCATCACCTGTTTTTTGATGGCTGGTCATGGCGATTGGTATTAGCAGCTCTTAGTGGTGGCAAGATATCCCCGCCTGTGAACGATTATTTAAATTATGCTATGGAGCAATATACCTTACTTGAAAGTGAACAGGGTCGAAAATTGGAGGCTTTCTGGTACGAATATTTGGCAAACATCCCAATTCTGCTTTTGCCTTGTGATGGTGAGGGAGGGACAGCATCTGACCTCCGGGGAGCTAATTTACCTGTGATGATATCGAAGGATGTTACCGAGAGGTTGAGGTTGATAGCGATGAATTCTCGCGTAACGGTGCAAATGCTAATGTTGACAACCTGGGTGGCATTACAATGGCAGATAAGTGCGCAGCGTGATATTTGTGTTGCTATGCCGGTGGCTAACCGACAACTGAAAGATGAAAACACCATTGGTTGTTATGTTAATACAGTGATTGTGCGTGCACAGCTTGATCCACACCAGCCATTTCACATAGTGCTGAATGCGGTTAGGCAGGCATCGCTCAGCGCGATTTCACACAGTGCATTTCCTGCTGATCGAATCCAGAAACTGATGGCAAATACCCCCTATCATCTCACAATGTTTGATTTTCAGAATGATGTTGATCCTATTAGGGTATTAGGGGGAAATGGAGCCGCTGTTGAATTGTTGGATGTCGATCCTAATGGAGCAAAATATCCGCTCAATCTTACCTGTATTGAATATGGTGATGAACTTCAAGCACGATTGGAATATTCCGCTTCCCTTTTCTCACAAGACACGGTTTCTCGCTGGTTGAATATTTATATAGATGCACTGACACGGCTGATGACATTAGGCGAAGAAACCACTCTTTGCGCTTTGTTTGATGGTCAAGACGATGTTCTTAGCGATATTCCAGATTTTCAGTTCTAGATGTGGATAAAAAATGACAACTATGAAGCTGATTGATCGTGAATACTGGCTGATGCGGGTTGGTGATTTAACTAAGGCCGCTGCCGCAACCGCAGATATTTTTCCTCACCATGAGGGATCTCTAGTAAGTGCGCAATGTCTGCTTTCCTCCACCGTTACTGACCGGCTGAAACAAGTAGCGGGCAACTCTGAATTGCTGACATGGGCAATTTTGGCGGCAGTGACTAGTATCGTGTTGCGCCGTATTGGGGGAGTATCCTCTGTTGTATTGCATATTAACACAGAACAAGGCAAGCGTTTGCCTGTCTTATTGACTGTACCTCCTGCTGTGACTTTTCGTGAATGGTTAAGCAATGTTCGCATGGCTGCTGTTGAGGCTATTAATCATGGATCGATAGACAAGGCGCTGTTGATGCCGTTCTTGGAGCATTTCATGCCTATTGTCGTTAATTGCGCTCAGACGGAAACTGGGATAGCTATCGAGCTTATTGATGGTGTAGTTAGTGTTAGTGGAATTGTTGCTGAGGCTCAGACGCTTCATCATTTGGCGACAGGTATCAATCGCTTCACGGCGGCAGCTTTTCTGCCTGCCCCATTTCTGCCTGTCCTAGGTGCTCGTATGTATCGGACGGGCGACCGTGGTCGTTGGCGAGAGGATGGCATATTGGAGTGCTTTGGCAGGTCCGACAACCAAGTGAAGATTCGTGGCCGACGCGTCGAGCTTGGAGAAATTGAAGCAGTACTGGCAAGCTATCCAGATGTAGCGATGTGTGCAGTTGAACTTGTTGATATGGGTGGCTTTGAGCAATTAAGCGCTTTCGTGACGCAGCCGAGTGATGCCGTTGTGGATGCCAAATCGTTGAGTAAATTTTTGGCTGAGCAATTGCCGGATTATATGGTGCCGAGCAGGTTTTATTTTCTTGATGCGCTGTTATGTAATGCCAATGGTAAAGTCGATCGTAACCAATTAAAGGCACTGGCACAACAACAATCTGAATCTGCTTCTTATATTGCACCTCGCACCAAGTTGGAGCAACAGCTTTGTGATTTATGGTGTAAATACCTCAAACTAGCTAAAGTGGGCATTATGGATGATTTTTTCGCTTTGGGTGGGGATTCCATTATTGGTATCCGGCTGATACATGAGGCAGGCTCTTTGGGGATCAACTTACGCCCTCGTCATTTGCTTGAACATCCAACTATCGCTTCACTTACAAAACTGGCGAGTGCCAAAGACGAAATGGCAGCAAATTCAATTCCGCGTATAGAAAAAGCACCATTGACACCAATCCAACAATGGTTTTTCGAGCAGCGGTTTTCTGAACAGCACCATTGGAATCAGTCACATGTTATCAGTACAAGGGAGCAGTTAAATGCAGATGCATTATCCCTGGCGATACAGTCGCTAGTTGAGCACCATGAACAATTGTGTGTTTGTTTCCCCAAAAAGAAAGGGAAGCATTATCAAGCTTTGCGCTCGCCTCATGACAACTTACTTTGGTTTGCTGAATCAGATTGTTCGGAAGAAACCATCGCCAATAAGGCTCATGCATCGTTATCAATCGAGGAAGGACCGTTACTACGAATTGTGATGTTGGATGATTTTCGAGTTTTGCTGACATTACATCACTTAATTGTGGATCAAGTTTCCTGGCAAATCTTGCTGGAAGATCTTGAAACTGCGTATCAGGCTATTATTCAAAAAGAAATGCCGAGGTTACCGAGAAAAAGCACGCAATATCTCTATTGGGCTCAGCAACAAGCAGCAACATCTCCCCAAATACTTCTTCCGATCCAGTTAACCGCACCAATTGATATGGTACAGGTGAATAGTAATGTAAGTAACCTTTATGGCAAACGTTCGGTTGCTGAAGTCAAGTTATCTGAGTCAGAAACACAATATATTCGGGAAATTTCGGCATTAGTGCCTAATGGAGGAGTCCCTGCCGTTCTCTTGACGGGACTTGCAAATACAATTGCTGTTGAGCAGGGTAACGGTCAACTCTTGATTGAGTTAGAAGGTTATGGCAGGCAAGAGGAAAACGAGTCTATTGACGTAATGCGAACTGTGGGTTGGTTTACAACAATAGGTCCCTTTGTGCTACCAGTCAACGCTGTGGTTACGGTAGTCGAAGTTGCGACTGCAATGATTGAAGCTAGTCCCTATATCAAGACCCATTTACAACAAACTTATGTTATGGAGAAGAATCCAAACATTGGATTCAACTACTTAGGGCGCTTCAATACGAAGCAGCAGAATGATGGCTTTTTCAGTGTAGAAGAAGATATTGGAATGCGGCGGGCAGCAACGGGACATCGTCCACTGGAATGGGAAATCAATGCGGCCATCGTTGATGGGAAACTGACTATTACCCTTGAATACACCCCCTTCCGTCATAATGAAGCTGCAATTAATGCGTTATTAGCCAAGTGGAAGAGCGCACTAACCAAAGTCAGACATGCACCGAATGAATTAAGTGATCTGGCCCCTTTGACACCAGCTCAGCATGCCTTTTTTGAGCGTGATAATCCAAATGAAAATCATTGTAATCATGGTGTGTTGTTTACACTTAGTCGCACTTTGTCATTGGAGACTGTTGAACTGACGGCATCAGCGCTATTAGCCCGATTCCCTATTTTGGGAGTCAGCTTTATAGTTACTGCATTGGGGAGGTGGCAAGGAATTAACCCGCAAGCCCGTATCGCAATCGAACAATTTGAATTGCAGCAGATAGCCCCAAATAGCTTATCGCAGAAAATTACTGAGTTAGCGAATATAGGTCATGAGTCGTTAGATCTGCTAAATGGGCCAATTTGCCGCATACAACTTTATCGGACTGCTCATAATTTGCCGGATAAGTTGTTGATTATAGTTCATCACTTGGTAGTCGATCCTTATTCCTGGGATTTACTTACAGAGGATTTAGCGGCGTTGCTTGGAGGAGCTAAAGCCCATGAATTAGATATTCCGACAACTTCGTATCTCGCTTGGGCCAGGCGTTTACACCGATTGGTGCAGGATGATCCAGAGTTGTTTGGTGTTCATTACTGGCTTTCACAACCTTATGAACAAGCACAGCAGTTAATAAGTACGGATGCTATTGGCATTGAGGCGAATATGGTTGAGCAAACAACAGTATTTGATGAAGTACAGACTCAGCAGTTTTTAAAACCATCTGAGCACAGCCAACTTCCCGTACTTGCCCGATTACTGACTCTGCTTGCTCGGTCTTTAGAAAGCCATTTTCCTTCCAGTGCTAACAATATCCTTGTTGAGTTGGGAGGACATGGTCGAGAAGACCTATTCGACGAGGTTGATTTAGGACGCACTATCGGCTGGTTTACATGTGGTTTTCCGTTCCTGTTGCCCTTTTCGATGGAACGCAGTTTTAATGAACATGCAACTGACGTGGCGCGGCTGTTACGTGAGGTACCTGCTCGAGGGTTCGGCTTTGAAGCACTTCGCTATCTTTCTGTTAATCCTCAAATTACCGAAAAATTAAAGGCAATTCCTAGACCACAATTAAGACTGGATTTTGAAGGAGAGCTTTTATTTCTGAATACGCCTGATGAGGAGAAAGTTAATCCGATCTTTATTGATATTACCACAGAGGGAACGGGTTACTGGAAGCCTCGGGTAACACCGATGGATTATTTGCTTTGTTTTAACATCAGTGTGAATGATGGGCAGATGGAAATTCGTGCTCAATTTGCAGGTGATGCCATGCCAAAAGAGCAAATGAAAACGGTCCTATCTGAATTTAATGAACGGATAACTCATAAAAATTAATATGAAAATACAAACGAATATGCAAGGTATGAACTCTCCTAACCCATTAACAGGTTTTAAGTTGCTTTGGCAGAGCGCCCGGACAATGAAAAAAGCCATTATTGGTACTTTCCTGGCATTAGTTGTCACACTTGTTTGCGATTTAGTGGGGCCATTTGTGATCCGTCATTACATCGATAAAGCTACCGCAGGTACTTTCGTTTATGAGCTTGTCCTCTTGGCTTTGGGATACGCAATCATCTCTTTTGGCGGTGTTATCGCTGGTCTGGTTACCAGTTATTGCAGTACCAGTGCAGGTTGGGGTATTGCCGATGCACTTAGGCGTCAGCTATTTCATCATGTTGTGCACAATCGGTCTATCCTGCAAATTGAAAGTGAAGCTCAGGGTAAGCTCCTTGAAAAGATAGAGGGGAATGCGGACATCATTGGAAAAACTATTGCGGAATCCGGATTCCGGATTATAGGAAATATCGCATTAGCATTAGGCACTTTGGTGATTTTGTTTTCTATTATCCCAGAAATAGGTATCGCAATTACCGTGTTGGTTCTCGTTGTGGCTTATGTTCTGGTGAAACTTACTAACCTCGCAGTAGTGCGATGGAAAAAAGCCCGTGAAGAGAGAGCCCACATATTTGGTTTTATCGGCGATACTCTTGCCGCACAAGATGATTTGCATTCATTGGGAAGGAGCCGTTGGCCTGCTTTGCAACTACAGAAGATGCTTTCTGGCTTATTAAAAATAGAACGTAAAGCCTATGTCAGCGGACGCATATTTTGGCCGATTACCCAGCTATTTTTTGCCTTGAGTTTTGGTCTGGGTTTTGGATTTGGGCTGCAATTACTCGGTCATAACAGTATCAGTATTGGTACGTTAACCATGATTTATCTTTATGTTGACCGACTCAGAGAACCAATGGAAGACATGTCTTCGGAAGTAGATCAGGTACAACGATTGATTGCGACCTTATCACTGATAGTCAAGATGTTACGAGATGAGGAGAAAGTCAATCACGACAGTGTAGAGAATCAGCTACCAGAAGGCCCCTTGTCAGTTCAATTTGATCAGGTTGACTTTCGTTATGAAGATCAGGGTAAACAAGTCTTACATAACGTTAGCTTCAGTGTGGGCGCTGGAAGCAAAGTAGGCATTGTGGGGCGCACGGGGGCAGGTAAAAGCACATTACTAAATCTCATGTGTGGGTTGGCTCAGCCTGATAGCGGACGGGTTACCCTTGCTGGTGTTGAGGTCACTTCCATTCATCCTGATGAATTTGCCAGTCGTGTGGCGGTGTTAAGCCAAGAGGCGCATTTATTTTCAGCAACGCTACGTGAAAATTTAACCCTGTTCGATAACAGCATTTCAGATGATGCAATTTGGCACGCGCTCGAAGAGTTAGAGATCCATAAATGGGCGAAGACATTACCAGAGGGGCTGGATACTTTGGTGGGTGTCGGGGGGCGTTTATTGTCGGAAGGGGAAGTTCAAATGATTGCCGGGGTAAGAACCATGCTTCAAGACGCACAATTAATCATTATCGATGAAGGTACTTCTCTACTAGATCCTCGTACTGAGCAGAGTTGGATGAGATTACTGGAAAAAATTAGCGCTAATCGTACCGTTATCATCGTTGCCCATCGCCTGCATACATTATCCACTGCTGACCAAGTCATTATCATGAATGAAGGCCGTGTAGAGGAACTCCTTCATGGCGCAGAGATCAAAACGTTAACAAAAAATAGGGAACTTATATCATGACGGGGTTAACCCTCTTTTTCCCATCAAAAATGTTGCCTGCTTTACTGAGTTTAGTGCACAGATTTTCCTTTCTTTACTTCACCAGCATGGTTATATGGACAATGATCCATGGCTTACCTTTGGTCGTTGGTTTTGCCATCAGCCGGCTTCTTGATAGTGCTGTTATCGATCCTATAGGCTCAGCGGTTTGGTGGCTATTGGCATTGGCGGTAGGCACGATGGTACTACGCTCAGTGATACTGATTTTTGGCTTACAGATTGATTTTACACTTATTTTTAAGGTCAGCGCATATCTTAAACAACGCATTCTGGAGGGAATAAATTGCAGTCACTCTGGTGCGGACCTGCGTCTTTCTCAAGGGGATATGCTCAACCGTATTCGTAATGACAGCGATGAAGTAGCCTCCTTTCTCGGTTGGACAGCGGATTTCTTCTACCGGGCGGTACTATTGTTGATAGCACTTGTCGTGTTGCTAAGTACCGACATTGTGACAACATTGGCGCTTTTGCCGATGGTTGGTGGTTTGTGGTTGGGCGTAGTTATCAAGCATAAGGTCGGAGCATTACAGGAAGAGAAACGTCAATATCAAGGCCAAATTGCGGGTCGTATCACCGATATACTGGCAGGAATCCGTGACCTTCGCCTTGGTGGAAAGTTGGATCTGCATATTGAACGACTTTCGGCAAGTTTTGAACGTCGTCGGACGGTGCAGGCAAAGCACCAAATGTTCACTGATCTGCTGTCGGGGTTATTTCGTAACATCGTGATGCTAGGTACATCTATTGTCTTGATTGTTGTCAGTACCCGAATTGTCAGTGGTGATTTCACTATTGGTAAATTGGCTCTGTTTTTGACTTATATCGGTTGGGTCAGTGAGCAGATCTTCTTTTTCGGTCGCGCATTGGCTAACTATAAAAATGCCGATGTCTGCTACGAGCGAATTCAGCCACTGTTACAGACAGAGAAGCCTGCTAGAGAAGTCCTTATTGCTGATGACATGCTGAAATCACTGACGGTGAGGGGGCTTTGTTGCAATAGCGATACACAACCTATTTCGTTTACAGCCACACCCAATCAACTCATTGTCGTTAATGGAGAAGTCGGTTCTGGTAAAAGTCGTATGCTTCGCGGCCTGCTAGCGCTGGAACGACACTTATCAGGAAGTGTGCTTTGGAATAACAAAGAAGTTTGTGGAGACGCCGATTGGTGGCAAAGCCCTAAAGTTACTTATGCCCGTCAAGGTGCTGGCTTTGTTGGCGGTACTGTTCGAGATAACTTGGCGCTGGGTAACGTCTCTGTCAGTGATGAAATCATGGAGCGGGCGTTAGCGGCAGTATATCTGAAACCAGGTTCATCTGATCTTCCTGAAGGGCTTGATACTGTGCTGGGTTCTGGTGGTGTCAAACAGTTATCAGGAGGCCAGCGCCAACGTTTGACATTAGCCCGTATGTTATGCCATTCAGCTGAAGTTTATGTCGTCGATGATTGCGATTCATCTCTGGATACTGATACAGCCCGAGCCATATGGTTAGCACTGCCTAAAAAGTGGTCGGGGATCTGGATTGTAGCCTCGCAAAATATTGACCTGCTTGCTCTGGCGGATCAAGTGGTGACTATCAAACGGCGGAGCGAAACATCATGAATTACAGAGTGGTATGTAACAAAGAAGGTAAGTACTCCATTTGGCCAGAAGGGCGGACATTACCGGTAGGGTGGCAAAATGTGGGTTTTTCGGGATCAGAACAAGAATGCCTGGATTGGATAGCTACATATTGGAGTGATCCCAAATTGAAAGTTTCCGGAGAGACGCTGGAATGAAACGTGTTCAACTGACGCCAGGATTATGGAATTACTGCGATCAGGAGCAAACGACAGTGACTGTTGTGATTGCGCCTTTTGGCGGCGGCAGTGCTTATTCTATGACCGACTGGGTTCAGCAACTGTTGGCTGGTAGTTATCGAGTGCTGGTGCTTCAGTATCCGGGACGAGGTTCTCGAAGTATTGAACCACTCCCTGTATGTATAAGAGATTTGGCGGCTACAGCGGCAAAAGATGTATTGCTGTATACACAGGATCCTCTTCTTCTTATTGGTCATAGTATGGGAGCATTGTTATGTCATGAATTGGCATTACTTTTAGAACAAGCTAACCGAACCGTTGAATATTTGGTTTTATCAGCAGCACGTCCACCACATTTGAATGGCATGGTGCCAGAAGAGATACTCCGCATGAGCCGGGAAGCCTGGATTGAAGAGCTAAAAACCAATATAGGAAATGAAGATAAGAAACTGCTTCATGAGGATGTGATTGATCTCATGTTGCCTGTATTGCGTGCTGATTATTTGTTGGTGGCTGAGCACAAACAAGCCAGTGGCAAGGTACATTGCCCTATTTTAGCCATCGGCGGTGATCGTGACCCGTGGGTGAGCCCATATCATTTACAAGAGTGGCAATCGCTGACACATGATTCTTTCCAATTAGTCATGTTCCCTGGAGATCACTTCTATTATCGAGATCAGCTTTACGACATTTATTTGTGTATCCATCAAGCTTGCTTAAAAAAGGAAGTCTGCACTAATGAGTGATGAAAATACCCAAACACAAATGAAGTATTCATCCAGTTTTGAAGGTTTGACGGATGAATATTTGGTTGTAATAAATGATGAAGAGCAATATGCCTGTGTTCATTCTGAATGGCCTGTCGCTACCGGATGGCGAGCGACCGGTTTTAGTGGGACGCAAGAAGCATGTAAAAAATGGATTGAAGAAGTTTGGACCGATATGCGCCCGGTTTCTCTGCGTAATGACCCACAATCCTTTGATAATCAACCCCTGATAGTGATTTATGATGAAGGCGCAGCCCTTCCCAAAGATATTGTCACTGAATTGAATGGGGTTGCACCACTTGTAGTTGTTATCAATTCAAACGAACACACAAGAGAGCGTATATCCTACTTCTCACGATTTGGTCACGTAGTTGATGGTTCTGATATTGAAAGGGCGGTATCAGAACTCGCTCTCCTTAATCCTGCGGGGATTGTGACATTTAGTGAGCGTGCCTTACGTCTTACAGCTACGCTGGCAAAACACTTGAATTTGCCTTTTCACGATCTCGAAACGGCATATCGACTTACTGACAAAAATAAGCAACGAGTGGCTTTACAAGAGGCTGGCATTGAGTCGATAAGATTCTACCTCATTAACACTGTGTCAGATTGGGAGCAAGCTGTTGAACAGGTTTGTCTTCCCGCAGTGTTAAAACCAGCCTATGGTGGTGGCAGCATCGATACTTATTTTATTGAAGATACGCAAACAGGAAAGAGACTTGTAGAAAAACTGCTTTCAAATAAACAGATTGGATTTGATGGTGGTCGTTCACTGGTATTGGAGGAGTTCCTCCGGGGGCGGCCATCGTTGCCTTTTGGCGACTATGTCTCGGTTGAAAGCTTGGTGGTTAACGGAGAGATTAAGCATATAAATGTGACCGGCAAGATGCCACTTAGTCCCCCTTTTCGTGAATATGGTCATATCTGGCCATCAGTCTTAAGTGATAGAGAACAAAACCAAATTTATGCATTAACGTCAAGTGCCATCAAAGTGTTAGGGGTTAATCGGGGGATCACCCATACCGAGCTGAAGTTGACCGAGCAGGGACCTAGGATCATTGAAGTGAATGGTCGAGTGGGCGGGGGTATCAACGAGATGGCCAAAATCAGCCTCAATATTAGTCTGCTTGAAATGGCTGCACGATTAGCGCTGGGAAAAATGATTGATCTCCCTGTGTTCAATCCTGAGCACGTCTATTTCAATATCTGCCATATTGCGCCAACACGTCCATGTGAAATTCTCCGAATTAATGGGGAAGATGAGCTTCTCTCTCTTGATGGTGTATCGTCATATCGCCCATATGTGTGGGCAGGAACTACTTTGCCGGGAGGCTCACAAACCAATGAAATTAACATGGTGTTGGGCAAAGTGGATAACCATAAGGCATTTCTGGATATTTATCAGCGTATGGGGCAGTGCTTGCGTTTTCATGTTCGATTTATGGACAGTGAAGAAGTTCAAATTCTTGATGCGCATGAATTGGGGGCGATATGAGTCTTATTTCAAATGTAGCTAAAGTGCCGGATAACATAAATCTCACGGACCCCCTGACTCATTTACGTCCTGATATAGATAATATCTGGCGGCAATTACGTAATGAGTCACCTGTCGCTTGGCATCCTGCGGTCAATGGTCAATCAGGATTTTGGGTTGTCAGCACCCATGAGTTAACTATACGGGTTTACCGTGATAGCCAAACCTTTACCTCTGTTCGTGGAAATGTCATGGCTACACTGTTACATGATGGAGACACAGCGGGTGGTCGCATGCTTGCAGTGTCTGATGGAGACAGACACCGTCAAATCCGTAAAGAGTTGTTAAAGTCTTTCAGCCCTAAAATCCTGCCACAAGTTACCAGTCAACAGCTAGCTTACGTTATCTATACCTCGGGAAGTACAGGACGCCCCAAAGGAGTGGGAGTGACTCATCATGGCGTTGCCAACCTCGTTAGCCAGAAACAGCAGTACGTTCATTTCGGACCTAATGAAAAAATATTGCAGTTAGCACCTGCGGCTTTTGATGCTTCTGCCTTTGAAATATGGGGAGCATTGACTAATGGGGCGACATTGGTATTGGCTTCTCCTTCATATCAAGCCATTGATGAGCTGCCGAAATGCCTTGTTGAACATGGTATTACGATATTGCTACTGACACCTGCCTTATTTCACGTATTAGTAGATTATCGCGAAGAGGCTCTGGATAGCGTACCTCAATTGCTTGTTGGTGGCGATGCAATGTCAGTCACTCATGCGTTTAAATATTTGTCCAGAAAGCAGAAACCAGACAAGTACTTTTTATTTAATAACGTATATGGCCCGACTGAAGGAACAACCTTGGTAAGTAGTTACTCTATGTCATCGTTAAGTATTGGTGCGATAAAATCTCCCTTAGGTAAACCTATCGTCGATGCGGAAATGTACTTATTGGATGAAATGTTGAGACCGGTCAGGCCAGGTGAGCGTGGTGAGATTTATATTGGGGGACAGTCTGTCGCACGGGGATATTTATATCAACCTGGGTTAACCAGCCTGCGTTTTTTACCTGATCCTTTCTCCACCCAACCAGGAGCCAGAATGTTTGCTACTGGTGATGAAGGGGTATTGTCGAATGATGGACTGATTGAGTTTGTAGGCAGGCTTGATGATCAGGTCAAAGTGCGGGGTCATCGAGTTGAGCTGACAGAAGTAGAGCATGCAATAAAAAGTTGCCAGGATGTGAGCGCTGTTTGTGTTGTGCTGAACATTGACAGTGATCGCCATGTTGAACAACTGGTCGCCCATTATACAATTCACACTGATCATACAACTTATAAAAGCACTGATGTTGAGCAAGCTATCATCACTCGGGTTCAAGCGTTGTTACCCAGCTATATGTGGCCTAGTCAGTTTATTCAGCATGAACAGCTACCTTTAACAAGCAGTGGTAAAGTGGATCGTCGATTTTTGATGGGTTGGAAAGAGGCTGAGAGATTAGAAGAGGTGGTATCTGGTGAACTCTCTATGACAGAAGCGCTGGTGGCAGAGATCTGGCAACAAATTTTAGGGCCATTTGACGTTGTGCCTGATGTTGATTTTTTTGCGTTGGGAGGCGATTCGTTATTGGCTATTAAGGTTATCGCGGAAGCCGAAAAACGAGGACTCAATCTGACACTCTCTACCTTATTTCGTACCTCGACACTTAGGGGGATGTGTAAAGATTTGGTGCTCTCAGAACAAACAGGTAATGGACTGACGGAAGATGAAGCACTGCTCGCAAAGATTTGGCAACAAGTATTGGACCCGTTCGACGCAGTGCCTGAAGCCGATTTTTTCTCTCTAGGGGGTGATTCGATTCTGGCGATCCAGGTGATTGCAGAGGCCGAGAAACAGGGCTTGATGATTGAGCTGGGTACGTTATTTCGCAATCCGACATTGTGTGGGATTTGCCGCGGTTTGGCACAAACAGAAGAAGCTCTCAGTCAGCAGAATGAGAACCAACTGATAAATGAAACGGATAAGCAAAGGTTGCCTGTTAATATCGAAACTGCTTATCCGGCGACGAGATTGCAGCTAGGGATGCTGTTTGAGGGATTATACAGTGGTAAAGCAATCTACCTTGATGTTATTGCTCGGGATGTCAACTTGCCACTGGATGAAAAAATACTTCACAACACGCTTCAGGCAATAGCCAAAAGGCACCCGGTTCTCAGAACAAGATTTGATTTGGCCTCTTTTAGTGAAGTGATGCAATTGGTTGAATTACTACCATCATTGCCACTTATAGTGGAAAACTACACAAATCTTGATGATGAACAGTTGGCTGCACGTCACGAAAAAGTAATGGTTGAGTTAAGCCAACCATTTGATCCTGAAGAGGCTCCTTTAATGAGGGTACATGCGGCGGCATTGAATGAAGGACAATTTCGGTTAGCTTATGCCTTTCATCATGCGATCCTTGATGGTTGGAGTGAGTCTGTTTTTATCCTTGAGCTTTTGAGATTGTATCAAGCCAATTTAGCTGGCGAGTCTGTTTTATTGGAGCAACCAGCACCATTGTCAGAATTTGTCAAACTTGAGCGTGAAGCGCTCAGTAACGACAAGGCGAAACAGTTTTTTAGTCAATATTTAGCTAAAGAAAAAACGGATAGATATCAAGATACTGATTATAGGAAAGCAGTACTGGTCTTGCCGGAACGAACAGTGAAGCAATTGCTAAAAAATGTATCAGATTGGGGCATTCCGTTAAAAAGTATGTTTTTTGCTGGTTTCTATCTGACAACAGCTCATCAGTTACAAGATATTGGCTTTGTCGCAGGGATGTCTGTTAACGGTAGGCCTGAGAGGGAAGGCGCGGATTTGACTCTTGGACTGTTCCTTAATCATATTCCGATAAAGTTGAATCTTGACTTTGCTAATAACTGGCAGATGCTGGCAAGACAGGCTTTCGATGCTGAAAAAGAAATATTGCCCTTTAGACGTTTTCCATATTCAGAAATACAAACCATGTTAGGAGGGCCACCCTTCGAGGCTACATTTAGCTACGTTCATTTTCATTCTCGGAATGAGTTATTAGAGCAAGGGTTGGTGAATACTGATGAAGATGTGCGTGACCATACCAGCTTACCGATTAGGGTTGAGTTGATAAATGATTTGAAAGGAGAAGGTATTTTAATAAATGTGACAGCAGATGAAAAACTCTATGGCACGGGATTCGCTTTAGCGTTGGCTGAACGGCTCAGTGAAAAGATAGAAGACATAGCATTTGTATCCGGGCAGATTATTTAATTATCGTTGGATAATTAATTTTTTGGTACTTGATTCCACAGTTTTTAGTTGCTGTAAACGCAGAAGTCTAATCTACGAGGCTGACTTACATTAGCCTCATTCAGAAAACGTTTAGAGGAGAACTTAAACAGATGGAAGAATTAATAACACAACAGGATGACTATCAGATTTTTGAGCAGTATGAATCAGAAGTACGTTCCTATTGCCGAAATTTTCATAAAGTATTCCATAGAGCCTCCGGTTCCTATTTATATGACCAAAATGGCTCACCATATCTTGATTTTCTCAGTTGTGCAGGGGCGTTGAATTATGGGCATAACCATCACGCACTAAAACTGGCTGTTGGATAATTGACGCGTCGTTTAGCCGACGGGTATCCGGACTTTCAGTCCGTTAATCACTAACCCACCGACTTTAGTAGGTGGCAGATTATTGACAAAGTGCTGGTTTTTTATCTGGCACGTTGTTTTAATTAACCTGAGTTCTGGTTAAGCCGTCACTAATATGTCCATTTCTGAGCGGGAGATATTCAGTGACGGTTTGTTCTCTTTGAAACAATAAGCGATTAGCCTGATCATAAGTAAGATATTTGAAAAGAAACTGAAAGATAATTATGGGAAAAAACTGGACTAAGTGGGAAGTTATGGAGATTCAATTGTAAATCCTTTTCAGTATTTGAAAG
>NZ_JBHFKV010000062.1:0-21963 GCF_042879355.1 Photorhabdus sp. RM71S
CGATATAAATCAAAGAGAATTCGGTGGTGCGGTAGTTCAGTTGGTTAGAATACCGGCCTGTCACGCCGGGGGTCGCGGGTTCGAGCCCCGTCCGCACCGCCACCTTAATTTTCAGAGAAACCCTGAGAGAAATTTCAGGGTTTTTTGCTGTTTATGAGTATTAAAATCAATAACTACCTTATTCTATTTGATAGAATTGGATAGTTTTTATAGTTATTCTGCATTTAAGAGGTTTTTTACGTGGTAAAAAAAACCTATGCGATAAGATATGTTGCTGGACAACCTGTTGAACGTGTCTTTCCTATGTCGACTCATCAGCTTGGGAATATATTACCTGTAGGTACTCCTTTGACCACTGGTACAAATGAGCTTAGGGTTGTTGTATGGAATATCTATAAACAGCAGCGTCCTTCATGGCGAAAGGTTCTGAAAGAGCTGACTAACGAAAGCCAGTTGATTTTATTACAAGAAGCGCAGACAACCCCTGATTTAGTTGAATTTGCTACCTCAAATTACCTAATATCTGATCAAGTTCCTGCATTTCTATTACCACAACACCCCTCTGGTGTAATGACGTTAGCAACTTCTCATCCTGTCTATTGCTGCCCACTGAGAGAGAAAGAGCCCCTTTTACGTTTATCTAAATCCGCTCTCATCACTGTTTATCTTTTACAGGATAATCGTCAGTTAATGGTTATTAATGTGCATGCGATAAATTTCAGTTTTGGTGTGGATGTGTATAGCCGCCAGTTGAATAACATTGGTGCTCATGTTCGTTTACATAACGGCCCAGTCATTATGGCTGGTGACTTTAATGCATGGAGTAAGCAACGATTAAATGCTTTAAAACGTTTTACCAGATATTTACACCTTGAAGAAGTATCTTTTACTGATGACTATCGAACAATCGCGTTTGGCAGACCTTTAGATTTTATTTTTTTCCGAGAGTTGAATATAGCTAATGCTACTGTGATACTTACTGATGCCTCCGATCATAATCCTCTTGTTGTGAATTTTTATTAATTCTTTATTATAAGAATATATCCTTCTATTTTTCAATGAATTAAATTCTTATTTAATTCATTGAAAAAACATGACCTTATAGCTTAAAAATATTATATCATTCTTACTTCGTTGTAACTTTTTATTATATGTTTCGACGGGTTTATATTATTAAAAATAAAATTTATTTATATTGAGATAATATATAAATTATTTTAATTAATATGTTGAAATTATATTAAGATAAATATTAAATATATTTCATTTGGATAATTAAAATAAATGCCAGATTAATCTGGCATTTATGAAGGAAAATTATTTTTTTATCTGATGGATTTGAGAAATATTTTTCTTTTTGCTAAAGAAATAGGTGATTGATAATAAGATTACCCATGTGATTCCCACAATTAATGCAATGCGGGTTTTTTCGAAATAGCCCAGTAATACAATAACAAATATCATAAAGATAATGGTTAATGCAGGTGCTATTGGCCACATAGGAACGGGGAATTTCAGGGCCTTAACTTCTTCTTTGCTCATTTTGCGACGCATAGCAACCTGAGAAAGTAGGATCATTAACCATACCCATACAGTAGCAAATGTTGCGATAGAGGCAATGATAATGAAAATTTCTTCCGGAATCATATAGTTGAGTATAACCCCAATTAATAGAACTGCTGACATAACGATTACAGTCATCCAGGGTACGCCATTACGGCTCAGCTTGGTGAATGATTTAGGCGCTTGTCCTTCTTGGGCCATGCCGTACATCATACGGCCAGCACCAAAAATATCGCTATTGATTGCTGAAACTGCGGCAGTAATCACTACGATATTGAGAATGTTAGCAGCAGAATTGATACCCAAGCTAGAAAAAATCTGTACGAATGGGCTACCTTCTTGACCGATCTGATTCCACGGATAGATACACATTAAAATAAACAGAGTCAGTACATAGAACAGCAGAATACGGAAAGGGACAGCATTGATTGCTTTTGGAATCGTTTTCTCGGGGTTTTTTGCCTCACTGGCAGTGATACCAATGACTTCAATACCACCAAAAGCAAACATCACAATGGCGAGTGAAGCTATCACGCCACTGATGCCATTAGGCATAAAACCGCCATATTCCCACAAACTGGCAATACCGGTTGCATGATCTGTTTCTTGACCGAATCCATAAACCATGATGGTCATACCACCGATAATCATAGCGATAATTGCGGTGACTTTCACAATAGAAAGCCAGAATTCCATTTCACCGAAAATCTTCACATGACAAAGATTAATTGCGCCAATAAAGCAGACAATGCTTAGTACCCAGATCCACTGTTCCACATGAGGGAACCAGAGCTTCATATAAAAACCAAATGCAGTAACGTCAGCCAGGCAGACGATCAGCATTTCGAATATATAATTCCATCCGGTTAGAAATCCGGCTAAAGGTCCGAGGTAATGGCTGGCATAGTGTGAAAAAGAACCGGCTACTGGATGGTGAACAGCCATTTCACCTAATGCACGCATCACCATAAATACGGCAGCACCGCCGATTAAATAGGCGAGTAATACGGCGGGACCAGCTTGCTGAATAGCAGCTGCGGAGCCATAGAACAGCCCTGTGCCTATTGCGGAACCTAATGCCATAAAGCGGATGTGCCGCCCGGTTAGACCCCGTTTCAGCTGAGTTTCATTATTCTGCATTATTTATTCCTGTCACTTTCTCAGTGCTAGATATATTTTAAGCACACAATGCCTCGACAAGTCGCATGTTAGCTAAGCGAAGCAAACCCCGTACCTTATCATAAAGATTGATGTTCGAGGGATAGATATCTGCAATAATGCGCCCTTGCTTAATGAAACCAGAGATTTTTATGTTTTACCCGATTAACGAAATATTCCAGACATTGCAGGGAGAAGGTTTTTTTACCGGAGTCCCGGCAATTTTTATTCGTCTACAAGGGTGTCCGGTTGGTTGTAGCTGGTGTGATACTAAGCACACTTGGGAGAAAGAAGCGGAAAAGCAACGGACATTGGAGACAATTTTACTGAAGACGAGTGAAAGCAATGAATGGAGTGAAGCTTCGCCTAAGCAAATTGCGGTGCTGTTTGTTCAACAGAAATATACCGCACGTCACGTTGTTATTACTGGTGGTGAGCCTTGTCTTTATGATCTTATTCCTCTGACCGAAGAGTTAGAAAGCCTTGGCTACCAATGCCAGATAGAAACTAGTGGAACGTATCATGTTAAATGTTCTGTTGCTACTTGGGTGACAGTTTCACCAAAAGTTAATATGCGTGGTGGTTACCAGGTATTGCAGCAAGCTTTACAAAGGGCTAATGAAATAAAATATCCGGTTGCGAGGGAAAGAGATATTGAAGCATTGGATGGGTTATTGGCGACATTAGATGGCAACTCATCACGCATTATTGCACTGCAACCGATTAGCCAGAAAGAAGATGCTACCCGTTTATGTATTGAAACCTGTATTGCCCGTAATTGGCGGTTGTCTATGCAAACACATAAATATTTGAATATTGCCTGAGAAAAGCTTACTGCACTGGAGGTTTCCTGGTGCAGTAAGTTGTTTCATTTGCCGCGGAAAATACATCCCGCATTACAGGTTTCTTTCACCATAACGGCACTGAGTTGTGGAACTATTGGTTTAACTTTATGCCAAATCCAGGTTGCCAATACTTCGCTGGTTGGATTTTCCAGTCCAGGGATATCGTTCAGGTAATGGTGATCTAGCTGTTCCCAAACAGGTTTGAATAGGGCTTTTAAATCGGCAAAGTCCATAATCCAGCCACTATGAGGATCGACCTCCCCGGTAATTTCCAGTCGTACCATAAATGAGTGTCCATGCAGACGACCGCATTTATGGCCTTCTGGGACATGTGGCAGACGGTGGGCGGCTTCAAACTGAAAATCTTTAAAAATCGTTGTGCTCATAGTGGTTCTCCCTGACTTCAAAAAACCCGCTATTCTACCCGATCTTCTGAATTAAACCTGGTTTTTTCATTTTTTTGCCATTGCTCTTATTAACTGTTTTATAGATATATTAAATCTGTAAATATGGTTAGGCGTTTTGGTTATTTGATATTGCGATAGTTTCTTTAAATAGTAACAAGTCGCTGAGATAACCTTACAAACCATCCCTATTTATTTTATTTACTAAAAATAACGGACATTTGTAATCGTAAAGGGCAGCACAGGATAAACAGGATAATGAGCATAAAACCACCTTCAATTTCACTTCTTCCGGTTTCACCTGAACAACTAGCGCGTTTGCAATCGGCAGTTGGGGATTTTTCACCGACTCAATTAGCCTGGCTGTCTGGTTATTTTTGGGGAATGGTGAATCACCAACCACAGGTTCAGGTTGTGGCTCCTGCGGTTCCGGCACAGGAGACGATTACATTAATTTCAGCTTCACAAACTGGTAATGCTCGTCGTTTAGCTGAGCAGCTCCGTGATGATTTGTTGGCAGAGAAACTCAATGTCAATTTGTTCAATGCCAGTGATTATAAATTCAAACAAATTGCTCAAGAGAAAATACTGATAATTATTGCTTCTACTCAAGGTGAAGGAGAACCTGCCGAGGAAGCGGTTGCATTGTATAAATATCTCTATTCTAAAAAGGCGCCGAAGCTGAATGATACGGTATTTGCGGTTTTTGGTCTGGGTGATACCTCTTATGAACGCTTCTGCCAGGCTGGAAAAGATTTCGATAATCGTTTGAATGAATTAGGTGCTCAACAACTTCTGGAGCGTGTGGATGGTGATGTGGAATATCAACAGGTTGCGGCTCAGTGGCGTAAACAATTAACAGGGATCTTGAAACAGCGTGTTCCGGCTGAGACAGGGACTGTGATTACTACTGCACAGAATGGATCGGTAAATGAAATTTTCTCAACTTCTTATACTAAACAGGCGCCATTGACTGCGGCCTTAGCTACCCGTCAGAAAATAACGGGTCGTAGTTCTGATAAAGATGTTCGTCATATTGAAATTGATCTGGGTGATTCAGGTTTGCGTTATCAGCCAGGTGATGCTTTGGGTGTTTGGTTTGAAAATGATCCGGAGCTGGTGGATGAAGTGTTGAATTTGCTCTGGTTGCAGGGAACAGAACAAGTTGAGGTTAATGGTCAGAAATTGTCATTAAGAGAAGCGTTGATCAGCCATGTTGAGCTAACCCAAAATACCAGTGTGATTGTGGAAAAATACGCGGTTCTCGCGAAAGATGAAAAATTACTTTCTTTGATTGCTGATAAACAAGTATTACAGCAATACGCTCACAATAAACCGATCGCCGATATGATAAGAGAAGCGGCTTCTCAACCAGAGGCGCAGCAATTTATTGATTTGCTACGGCCTTTGACACCAAGACTCTATTCAATTTCTTCTTCTCAGGCAGAAGTGGAAAATGAAGTTCATCTTACAGTTGGTGTGGTTCGTTATGAAATTGATGGGCGAGCCCGCACCGGCGGTGCATCCGGCTATCTAGCAGATCGCTTACAGGAAAATGGCGATATTCGTATTTTTATTGAGCATAACGATAATTTTCGTCTGCCTGCTGATCCACGCACGCCTGTCATCATGATTGGGCCGGGAACCGGAATTGCGCCATTTCGGGCGTTTATGCAGCAAAGAGAGGCCGATGGCGCGGAAGGGAAAAATTGGCTGTTCTTTGGTAATCCACATTTTACTGAAGATTTTCTCTATCAAGTGGAGTGGCAGCGTTATGTCAAAGATGGCCTGTTAACCCGTATTGATCTGGCATGGTCCCGTGATCAACAGCATAAAGTTTATGTTCAGGACAAGCTGCGTGAGCAAGGTGAAGAAGTATGGCGTTGGATAAAGGAAGGAGCACATCTGTACGTGTGTGGTGATGCAAACCGCATGGCGAAAGATGTGGAACATGCGTTGTTGGATATTATTGCTGAACATGGCGGTATGGATACCGAACAGGCAGATGAATTTTTAAGTGAACTGCGCCTTGAGCGCCGTTATCAGAGGGATGTGTACTAATGAATGATAAACAACATGGTCCTTTGATTGTCGAAGGTAAACTGGCTGACAGTGAGCGTATGAAGCAGGAGAGTAATTTCCTGCGAGGTACGATCAGTGAAGATTTAACTAATGGCTTGACGGGAGGT
Organism: Photorhabdus sp. RM71S; assembly: GCF_042879355.1. NCBI lineage: Bacteria > Pseudomonadati > Pseudomonadota > Gammaproteobacteria > Enterobacterales > Morganellaceae > Photorhabdus > Photorhabdus sp. RM71S. Next base: position 6,160 of record NZ_JBHFKV010000062.1, read on the forward strand.
TTTGAAGGGGACAATTTCCTGTTGATTCGTTTTCATGGCATGTATCAGCAGGATGATCGTGATATCCGTGCTGAACGCACAGAGCAAAAACTGGAGCCACGTCATGCAATAATGTTGCGCTGTCGTCTGCCGGGTGGCGTGATTACGCCACAACAATGGTTGGGCATTGATAAGTTTGCTGAAGAGAATACCCTTTATGGCAGTATCCGGTTGACTAACCGCCAGACATTTCAATTTCATGGCATTCTAAAAGGGAATGTAAAACTTGCGCATCAATTGCTGAATCAAGTTGGACTGGATTCGCTCGCGACGGCGAATGACGTTAACCGCAATGTGCTTTGTACCTCGAATCCTATTCAATCAGAGCTACATCAGCAAGCTTACGAATGGGCGAAGAAAATCTCAGAACATTTACTGCCGCGTACCCGTGCTTATGCTGAACTCTGGTTGGATAAAGAAAAAGTCGCAACGACCGATGAAGAGCCGATTCTTGGCTCGACTTATTTGCCGCGTAAATTCAAAACCACGGTAGTTATTCCTCCACAGAATGATGTTGATCTGCATGCCAACGATCTGAATTTTATTGCCATTGCAGAAGGTAGCAAGCTGGTTGGTTTTAACGTGTTGGTGGGTGGTGGTTTGGCGATGACTCACGGTGATAAAAATACCTATCCACGTATGGCGAGTGAGTTTGGTTATATCCCGCTTGTACATACGCTGGCAATTGCGGAAGCTGTGGTGACAACTCAGCGTGATTGGGGTAACCGGACTGAGCGTAAAAATGCCAAAACCAAATATACGTTGGAGCGGGTTGGTGTTGATACTTTTAAAGAAGAGGTAGAGAGACGCGCTGGCGTGAAATTTGAGGCAATCCGACCTTATGAATTTACTGGTCGAGGTGATCAAATTGGCTGGCTGAAAGGCATCGATGATAAATGGCATTTGACGTTGTTTATTGAAAATGGTCGCCTTTTGGACTACCCCGGCAGGCGGCTGAAAAGTGGGGTTGCTGAAATTGCAAAAATACATAAAGGGGATTTTCGCCTGACGGCCAATCAGAACTTAATCATTGCTGGTATTCCTGAAAGTGATAAACAACGCATTGAAACTATCGCCCGTCAGCATGGGTTGATTGACGATAAAACCACAGTTCAGCGTGAAAACTCAATGGCTTGTGTTTCTTTCCCAACGTGTCCATTGGCAATGGCTGAGGCTGAACGTTTTTTACCGGAGTTTGTCACCCACGTTGAACAACTGATGAATAAACACGGTATTGGTGATGAACATATTGTTTTGCGGGTGACAGGTTGTCCGAATGGTTGCGGTAGAGCGATGTTGGCGGAGGTAGGGCTAGTTGGCAAAGCGCTTGATCGTTATAACCTTCATCTTGGCGGTAATCGAATTGGCACCCGTATTCCACGCATGTATAAAGAAAATATCAGCTCACAAGAGATTTTATCCATCATGGATGAACTCATTGGGCGTTGGGCGACGGGGAGGCAGCCAAATGAGGGTTTTGGTGATTTCCTGATCCGCACAGATATTATCAAACCGGTATTGGATTCAGCCCGCGATTTTTACGATTGGCAGGAGGCGGTATGAGTCAATTCAGTTTATCTCAATTTGTTAGCATGACTGCTGAACAGCAAGAGCAATCACTGGCTGAGATTAATCAGTGGCTTGAAATGATGGATGCTCACCAGAGGATAAACTGGGCATTAGAAAATTTGCCAGGGGAGTTTGTTCTTTCCTCCAGCTTTGGTATTCAGGCGGCGGTATGTCTTCATTTAGTGACACAGGAATATCCTGACATTCCGGTCATTCTTACTGATACGGGTTATCTATTCCCTGAAACTTATCAATTCATAGATAAACTCACAACGCAGTTGAAACTGAATTTGCAAGTATTCAGTGCTGAGTATTCTCCGGCTTGGCAAGAGGCTCGTTATGGGAAATTGTGGGAACAAGGCGTAGAGGGAATAGAGTGTTACAATCAGATTAATAAGGTTGAACCCATGAATCGGGCTTTGAAAAATCTGAGAGCACAAAGTTGGTTTGCTGGTTTACGCCGTCAGCAATCTGAAAGTCGATCAAAATTACCGGTTCTGGTTGTACAGCGGGGAATATTTAAGATTTTGCCGATTATCGACTGGGATAACCGACGTGTGCATCAATATCTGACAAAGCATGGCTTGGAATATCATCCATTATGGGAACAAGGTTATCTCTCTGTTGGTGACATCCATACAACCCAAAAATGGGAACCGGGCATGAGTGAAGAACAAACCCGTTTTTTTGGCTTGAAGCGAGAATGTGGGTTACATGAAAACTAAAAATCCGGTATTTCCTGAGTGGGAATAATGATAAAGCCCTCGCTGTGTTTTAGGGCGGGGGTGATGATTAATATAAATAGTCTGAAAGACAATTTAATCCTGATGTGTAATGGATTTTTACGCGTGTTTCATTCGCTCATTTAAAGTTTCAATGATGAACGCGTTCACCGAAATCTGATGCTCGGCTGCTGCACAATGTAATCGCTCCCCAAATGATTCGGGGTAGCGCAGAGTGAATGTTTTGATTTTTTCTTGCCTTGCATAAGGTTCAATACCTGATGCGTTGCAATCTTCAAGATATTCATGTAGAGATATTTCACCCTCATCTTACAATCCTTGAATACTATCAGAGACAAAATCACAATAACCAGACAGCCCTAAAAATTTACCCCTGAACATGCCGATTTCTGGCACGTAGCTAATAACAGCCTGTTGTCCAGCGACTACCATTGTATTTTGTACTTTCATCTTTATCCTCATGCAATCTAATGAAATGCTATTTTGGAGAGATCACCTATATTCCATTACAGAACAATTAATTCCTTTTTGTCATTTTATAACTTTACCTCCGACTCATATATTCATTCGAAACAGTTTCAGTACTTATAAATATTTCACTGGATATCAAGGGCAATCGTGGATTACTTACCGATATTTGTTGAGCTGAAAGGGCGGCTTGTATTGCTTGTCGGTGGTGGAGAAGTGGCCGCACGTAAGGCGACTCTACTACTACGGGCAGGTGCATTATTACAAGTTGTAGCGCCTGAATTGTGCTCTGAATTACAACAGTGTTATCAAGCTGGTGAGTTGGAATGGTATAAGGAAGAATTCCAGCCTGAATATCTTGATGGCATCTTTTTGGTCATTGCTGCGACTGATGATTATATTCTGAATCATCAGGTTTTTACTGAGGCGAATAGGCGCAGTGTTTTGGTCAATGTGGTTGATGATCAAGCTCATTGCTCATTTATTTTTCCATCAATTATCGACCGCTCTCCGGTTTTGGTGGCGATCTCATCGGCGGGAAAAGCGCCAGTATTGGCGCGTTTAATCCGCGAGAAATTGGAAGCGTTACTGCCTTCCAGCCTTGGCATGATGGCAAACATCGCCGGGAATTGGCGTGATCGAGTAAAACAGCGATTAACTTCCATGCGCCAGCGTCGTTCTTTTTGGGAACAGGCTTTCAATGGTCGTTTCGCTATGTTGGTTGCAAACGGTCAGATCCAACAGGCGGAAAAACAGCTTGAGCAACAACTAGAACAGTCTGATTCTCAGGGAGAACTGGTTTTGGTTGGGGCTGGTCCTGGTGATCCGGGATTGCTGACGTTAAAGGGGTTACAGGTTATTCAGCAGGCAGATGTGGTGCTTTATGATCATTTGGTGAGCAGTGATGTACTGGATCTGGTTCGCCGTGATGCAGATAAAATTTGCGTTGGCAAAAGAGCGGGTAATCACTCTGTTTCTCAGGAGGAAACTAACCGATTGATTGTGAAATTTGCCGGACAGGGGAAAAAAGTGGTTCGCCTTAAAGGCGGTGATCCCTTTATTTTTGGCCGTGGCGGTGAAGAACTACAAGTTGCAGCATCGGCAGGTATCCCTTTTCAGGTTGTACCGGGCATTACCGCCGCCATCGGGGCGGCGGCTTATGCAGGAATTCCGCTAACTCACCGGGAACATTCACAGAGTATCACTTTTATTACCGGTCATTGTCGAGAAAAGGGTAATGAGTTGGATTGGCCTGCTTTGGCTAGAGGTCATCAGACGCTGGTGATTTATATGGGGACGGTAAAGGCAGCCTTGATAAGTCATCAATTAATTTTACATGGGCGAGCGGAAGATACACCAGTAGCCGTCATTGGTTGTGGTACTCGTCTAGAGCAGCAAGTGTTAACCGGCACTTTGCTTGAACTGGAACAGTTAGCACAGCAGGCACCGTCACCGGCCTTACTGGTGGTGGGAGAGGTGGCTCAACTCCACCATCAGATAGCTTGGTTTGGGCAACAATCTATTGCCAAGATAAGCCGTCCGGCAGTAGTCAATTTAGCATAAGGAGTTGTAATGGATGAGAAAAGATTGACACACTTGCAGCAACTTGAAGCTGAAAGTATTCATATTATACGGGAAGTGGCCGCCGAGTTTGAAAACCCAGTGATGCTTTACTCTATCGGTAAAGATTCTTCGGTCATGCTTCATCTTGCACGCAAGGCGTTCTATCCGGGAACATTGCCATTTCCTTTGCTGCACGTGGATACGGGCTGGAAATTTCGCGAAATGTACGAGTTTCGTGATCGTACTGCTAAGAATTACGGCTTTGAACTATTGGTGTATCGCAACCCGCAAGGGGAAGCAATGGGAATCAATCCATTTGTGCATGGTAGTGCCAAACATACTGACATCATGAAAACCGAAGGGTTAAAACAGGCGCTGGATAAATATGGTTTTGATGCCGCTTTCGGCGGTGCTCGTCGTGATGAAGAGAAATCACGTGCCAAAGAGAGGATCTATTCCTTCCGTGATCGTTCACATCGTTGGGACCCTAAAAACCAGCGTCCTGAATTGTGGCGTAATTACAACGGCCAGATTAACAAAGGTGAAAGTATTCGCGTATTCCCATTGTCTAACTGGACTGAACTGGATGTTTGGCAATACATCTATTTGGAGCAAATTGATATTGTTCCCCTTTATTTTGCCAAATTACGCCCGGTATTGGAGCGTGAGGGTACGCTGATTATGGTTGATGACAATCGGATCGATCTGAAACCTGGTGAGGTTATCAGCCAGCGCAAAGTTCGTTTCCGTACTCTTGGTTGTTGGCCGCTGACGGGAGCAGTGAAATCTGATGCTGAAACATTGCCGGAAATTATTGAAGAGATGCTGATATCGACGACAAGTGAACGGCAAGGGCGGCTGATTGATAGTGATCAATCTGCTTCTATGGAACTGAAAAAACGTCAAGGTTATTTCTAAGGAGTACAACCATGTCAGCACTTGCACAGAATGAAACTATTGCTCATCAAATTAAACAACAGGGCGGTGTGGAAGCTTATCTGCACGCTCAACAAGAGAAAGGATTACTGCGTTTCCTGACGTGTGGCAGCGTGGATGATGGCAAAAGTACTCTGATTGGACGCTTGTTACATGATACCCGTCAGATCTACGAAGATCAGCTTTCAACATTGCAGAATGACAGTAAACGTATCGGTACTCAGGGTGAAAAATTAGATCTGGCTTTATTGGTGGATGGTCTTGCCGCAGAGCGCGAACAGGGTATCACCATTGATGTGGCTTATCGTTATTTTTCAACAGAAAAACGCAAATTTATCATTGCTGATACACCGGGACATGAGCAGTACACCCGTAATATGGCAACGGGTGCATCGACCTGTGATCTCTCTATTCTGTTGATTGATGCTCGTAAAGGTGTTCAGGAGCAGACCCGTCGTCACAGTTTTATCAGTACATTGCTAGGTATTCGCCATTTGGTGGTAGCGGTGAATAAAATGGATCTGGTGGAATATCGTCAGGAAGTTTTTGATCAGATCAAACAGAATTATATGAATTTCGCTGCTCAATTGCCGACAGATTTGGACGTTCATTTTGTCCCAATCTCTGCACTTGATGGCGATAATATTGTCACTAGAAGTCGAAATATGGATTGGTATGAAGGACCAACGTTGTTGGATATTCTTGAGACAGTTGATGTAAAAAAGGAAGCCTCGAAGCAGTTACTGCGCTTCCCGGTACAGTATGTTAGTCGGCCTGATCTCGATTTTCGTGGTTATAGTGGCACACTTTCGTCTGGGATTTTACGTAAAGGGCAGAAAGTTAAAGTCATGCCGTCCGGTATCTGCTCTCAGGTGGAGCGGATAGTGACTTTTAATGGTGATTTGAATTTTGCTGTTCCGGGTGAAACCATTACGGTGGTGCTGAAAGACGAAGTTGATATCAGCCGAGGTGATCTCCTGATTTCTGCCGATGATGAGATGATGGTTACCCGGCATGCGCTGGTGGATGTGGTATGGATGTCTGAACAGCCTTTGGTGCAGGGGCAGAACCTTGATATCAAAGTGGCGGGTAAAAAGAGCCGTGGGAAAGTTGAGAACATTCAATATCAAGTGGATATTACTCACCTGACACAGCGGGTGACTGTTGATTTACCATTAAATGCCATTGGATCGGTGGAATTTTCTTTTGAAGAACCATTAATGCTCGATAGCTATCAGCAAAATAGCGACACTGGCGGCATTATTTTGATCGATCGACTGACTAATGTCACTGTTGGTGCGGGGTTGGTACGTGAAATTCAGACAGATGTTTATGAAGGGCCAAAAGGATTCAGCGAATTTGAACTGGAATTGAATCGGTTGATTCGTCGTCATTTCCCTCATTGGGGAGCCAGAGATTTACTGGGAGGTAAATAAATTGGCTGACATTGAAAATTTGCTATCAGAAAATGTTGTCTGGCATCCACATCAACTGACCAGAGTGCAGCGGGAGATTGAAAATGGACATCCTGCATTGGTTATTTGGTTCACTGGTCTATCGGGTTCAGGGAAATCCACTGTAGCCGGGGCTTTAGAGCAGGCCCTGTTCCAACGAGGAATAAAAACTTATTTGCTTGATGGTGATAACTTGCGTCATGGCCTTTGTAGTGATTTGGGTTTCTCCGAACAGGATAGGCAGGAAAATATCCGCCGTGTGGGTGAAGTTGCCAGTTTGATGGTCGATGCGGGTTTAGTCGTGCTGACGGCTTTTATCTCCCCTCATAAAGCAGAGCGGAAAAAGGTTCGTGAACTGTTAGAACCAGGGCAATTTATTGAAGTTTTTGTCGATACACCACTGGAAATTTGTGAATCCCGTGATCCAAAAGGATTGTACAAAAAAGCCCGTGCCGGTGAAATTCGTCATTTCACGGGGATTGATTCAGTCTATGAGGTTCCCGATAACCCGGAAATTTATCTTCCAGGCCAGCAATCCGTTGAAATCTCCGTGGCCCAGTTGCTGGTGGAATTGGAAAAGAGCGGCATTATACGCTCAATGATTCATCACGGATAACGTCAACAAAAAGCACATTATTGCGTTTTCAGTGATGTGCTTGTGTAAAATAGCTGCATTCAACTATTTTTCTCATACCCTGTTTTGTGATAGTGGCGTCATTCTTTGAGTTATGGGATGATTGACAGATATTTTAGGGGGCGGAAATGGGTAAACTGACGCTACTATTACTGGTTTTACTTGGATGGCTACAGTATTCACTGTGGCTTGGTAAAAACGGCATTCATGATTATGTGCGAGTTAAGAATGATGTTGCGATGCAAGAGCGTAATAACAGCAAACTTAAAGCGCGTAACGATCAGTTATCGGCGGAAATTGATGATCTTACGGGTGGACAGGAAGCCATCGAAGAGCGATCCCGTAGTGAATTGGGTATGATCAAACCGGGTGAAACTTTCTATCGTTTAATTGTTGATAAATCTAAAGAAAACACTTCGCGTCCCTCGACTCCAAATAATACTCAATAATTAAAATGAACAATCTATTACTTCGTTCCTGTGCTGATATTATTGCTTTGGTACCAGCAGCGGGTATTGGTAGCCGAATGAATTCGGATTGCCCAAAGCAATACCTGTCTATTGCTGGAAAGACTATTATTGAGCACACCTTGGCTGCATTACTTGCTCATCCCCGTATTCAGCATGTTGTGATTGTTTTAAATCCCGCGGACACACAGTTTCAATCCCTTGAGATTGCATCAGATTCGCGCATTACTACGGTAACCGGTGGTGAACAGCGAGCAGATTCTGTGCTGGCTGGTTTAAATCATCTGGTTCATTTGACTGGCAATGATCATTGCTGGGTTTTAGTGCATGATGCGGCCCGCCCTTGTTTACACCGTGACGATCTTGACCGTTTGCTGCAATTGGCAGTAGCCGATGAACAGGGAAATATGGCATGCGGTGGTATTCTGGCATCGCCGGTCCGCGATACGATGAAACGCGGACGGGTTGGTCAGATTATTGACCATACAGTAGAACGGCAAGATCTCTGGCATGCATTGACACCGCAGTTTTTTCCATTGATGTTACTAAGGGATTGTTTGTCAAAAGCACTTTCTCAACACGCGAATATCACAGATGAAGCTTCCGCACTGGAATATTGCGGCTATCAACCAGTGTTGGTTAATGGGCGTTCGGACAATATAAAAGTCACGCGCCCTGAAGATTTGGCATTGGCAGAATTTTATCTGTCTAGAAAATAAAGGAACAGACATCATGAGGATCGGGCACGGTTTCGATGTGCATAAATTTGGTGGTGAAGGACCGATTATTATCGGTGGTGTTCGTATTCCTTATGAACAAGGGTTGTTGGCACATTCCGATGGTGATGTTGCTCTCCATGCAGCAACGGATGCTTTGTTAGGTGCTGCGGCATTGGGCGATATCGGGAAATTATTCCCAGATACTGATCCGGCGTTTAAAGGCGCGGATAGCCGTAAATTATTACGTGAAGCCTATTCACGTATTAGAGAAAAGGGTTATCGGATTGGCAATCTGGATATTACGATTATCGCTCAAGCCCCCAAAATGTTGCCGCATATCCCACAAATGAGAGTCAATCTGGCAGAAGATCTGCAATGTCACATTGATGATATCAATGTTAAAGCCACAACCACCGAAAAATTGGGATTTGTTGGGCGTAAAGAAGGTATTGCTTGCGAAGCGGTTGCTTTGCTGGTTAAGGAATAATTGATGGTATTGGCTGAATTAAATTGGCTGTATGGACAACCAGAAGCGACGGGGAGACTAAAAGCCTCGCCGGAAGATTTTATTGTCTGTGAAGATTTAGGGTTTTCTCCTGATGGAGAAGGTGAGCACTTAATGGTGCATATTCGTAAAACGGGTTGTAATACTCAATTTGTTGCAGATAACCTCGCTCGTTTCGCTGGTATACCGTCTAGATCGGTCAGCTATGCTGGTTTAAAAGACCGTAATGCAGTGGCAGAACAGTGGTTTTGTTTGCACTTACCGGGCAAACAGGATCCTGATTTTGCCTCGTTTCAGCTTGAGGGATGTGAAGTTCTGACGACAGCCCGTCAGAAACGTAAATTGCGCATTGGCGCATTGAAAGGAAACTCATTTACACTTATTTTGCGGGAAATCAGTCATCACCAATTGGTTGAAAACAGGCTACAGTTGATTCAGCAAAGTGGTGTGCCTAACTATTTCGGTGAACAGCGTTTTGGTCGGGATGGGCAGAATCTGATTCAAGCGCAGCGTTGGGCAAATAATGAAATCCGAGTAAAAGAGAGAAATAAGCGCAGTTTTTATCTATCAGCTAGTCGTAGTGCTATGTTTAATGCGGTAGCCAGTGCGCGGGTTGCTCTGAAACAGCAACAACAGGTAATGAAGGGTGACGCCCTACAATTAACAGGGCGTGGTAGCTGGTTTGTTGCTGATGAAGCTGAATTGCCTTTATTGCAACAGCGGGTGAGCGATGGAGAATTACAAATAACCGCACCGCTGCCTGGTGACGGTGAATTGGGAACACAGCACCAAGCTGTGGATTTTGAACGGCAATATTTGCAGCCTTATGAATCGTTGTGGGAACTTATCAAGCGTGAAAGGGTGGAGGGTTCTCGTAGGGCGATTCTGGTGCAGCCTCAGAATCTGAGTTGGCAATGGCAAGATAATGACACGGTAAAAATCAGTTTCTGGTTGCCTGCTGGCAGTTTTGCTACCAGTGTGGTCAGGGAAATAATCAATCAGGATCAAAATAATGTTACGAATATTGTTGAGTAATGATGATGGTGTGACCGCTCCAGGGATTCAGGCTTTGGCGGCTGCATTGCGTGAAAGTTATCATGTGCAGGTTGTTGCTCCTGATCGTAATCGGAGTGGTGCATCTAATGCATTGACCCTTGATCGTTCATTAAGTGTTAATACGCTGGAGAATGGTGATATTTCAGTATTGGGCGGCACACCAACAGATTGTGTTTATCTCGGTGTTAATCGGCTGGTTCTTCCGCGCCCTGAAATTGTTGTTTCTGGTATTAATCGTGGCCCTAACCTTGGGGATGATGTGATTTATTCCGGTACGGTTGCGGCTGCGATGGAAGGCCGTCATCTGGGGTTGCCGGCATTGGCTATTTCACTTGACGGCGAATTGCATTATGAAACAGCGACAGAAATCACATGTCGTTTGTTACAAATGCTACAAACAACGCCTTTGAGAGCGGGTAATATTTTAAATGTGAATGTTCCTGATCTGCCACTTGAGCACATTAAAGGTTTTCGGGTGACACGTTGTGGTAGCCGTCATGCCGCGGAAGAAGTTTATTCTATGCAAGATCCGAAAGGTAACATGCTTTACTGGTTGGGGCCACCGGGAGATAAATATGATGCTGGCCCTGAAACAGATTTTGCGGCGGTGGAACAGGGATATGTATCTATTACGCCATTACAGGTAGATCTGACTGCGTATAAAGCGCAGGCGTTAGTAAGAGATTGGTTAGCTAAAGCTGAGGTTGATGGAGAATGCTGAGTCGGGCAATGAAAAATTTGCTGACACAATTACGCCAGCAGGGAATAGATGATGAACGTTTACTGGCCGCCATTTCTGCCGTGCCTAGAGAACGTTTTGTCGATGAAGCACTGGCACATAAAGCGTATGAAAATACGGCCTTGCCTATTGGTTATGGGCAAACGATTTCTCAGCCTTATATTGTTGCCCGTATGACTGAGCTGCTTCAGTTAACACCGGATGCTAAGGTTTTGGAAATTGGTACCGGCTCTGGTTATCAGACAGCAATATTAGCGCATTTGGTCAAACATGTTTTCTCGGTAGAACGGATCAAGGGCTTACAGTGGCAGGCTAAACGGAGATTGAAACAGCTTGATTTGCATAATGTTTCAACCCGTCATGGGGATGGTTGGCAAGGATGGCCGTCGCGTGGGTTATTTGATGCTATTATTGTGACCGCTGCGCCTCCGTATATCCCACAAGAATTGATGCTTCAGCTTGCTGATGGTGGTGTGATGGTTTTGCCCGTTGGCGAGCATACACAAATTCTTAAATCCATGAAACGTCATGGCAATGGTTTTCATAGTGAAGTGATCGAAGCTGTGCGCTTTGTGCCCCTTGTGCAAGGGGAACTGGCTTAAATTCATAGTCTATTGCAACTATTTTTCAATTAATGGTTATATTTGCTTTAATAAGCGAAATTATTTTCGTTTCGAGATTTTTGTGGTTATGTATAACCTTTAAGAATTATTAATTTTTACGCTTATCTTTGCCGTTATGGGGGAAGGAAATATGAATTTGGGAAGCCCAATGAAAAAAATACAGCGGATTGTAACGTGTTTATTGATGGGAGTCTGGTTAGTAGGTTGTACAAATACACCAACTCGTCCTGCACCTATCACTAGTATTGATCAAAAACAAAGCAGTGGGAGTCGTTATCCGGTAATATCTTCCGGCCATGCTGCTGTATCTACGCCAATGCCATCTTCACCTTCGTCGATGAGTGAGGCTGATAGCAATTTGCAGGGGAAAATCGTTTATAGCCGTGATTATGACAGTATTCCTAAAGGTAGCTATAACGGCAGTACTTATACAGTCAGGCATGGTGATACTCTGTTTTATATTGCCTGGATCACAGGTAGTGATTTTCGTGATCTTGCAAGCAAAAATAATATTTCAGAACCTTACAGTTTGACGGTGGGGCAGACTTTGAGGACCGGTAGTAGCGGGATGTTAACCACTTATAACCATAATCAAATTCAAACAACCCTGGTTGATTCTCAATCAACTAATGCGTATCCTGCAAATTCTGGGAAGCAAAAGAGTGTAAAAATGTTGCCACGGGCAACTACATCAACAGTAAACGATACGTATTTAGAGTCACCGACGACAACCGCAAGCAGTGGAAACAGGGCTGTCAGCAGTTGGATGTGGCCGGCTGAAGGTAAAGTGATTGAGAGTTTCTCTGATGCCCAAGGGGGTAACAAAGGGATTGATATTGCAGGTAGCAGGGGCCAGTCAGTATTTGCAACAGCAGGTGGTCGAGTTGTCTACGCCGGAAATGCCTTACGTGGATATGGAAATCTGATAATTATAAAACATAACGATGACTACCTGAGTGCCTATGCTCATAACGATACAATGCTGGTTCGTGAGCAACAGGACATCAAGGCAGGGCAAAAAATTGCCGCTATGGGTAGCACGGGTACCAGCTCTGTAAGATTACACTTTGAAATTCGTTACAAGGGAAAATCCGTAAACCCGCTGCGTTATCTTCCGCAGCGATAAACTGGGCAGAGTGCTGAATTCTGCCTGCATTATCATGGGTAGGGGCAGCTTATGAGCCAAAATACGCTGAAAGTTAACGAGTTGTATGATGATGCGGATTTAGATGAAAGTGGTATTGAAGCTGACGACTTCGATGAGAAATTATTGAAGAACAATGAGGGTGATCTAACTGATTTTGAGAATGATTTAGATGTATTGCAGGGCATGAGCCAGCGGGTTCTTGATGCAACACAGCTTTATCTCGGCGAGATTGGTTTTTCTCCTTTGCTGACGGCGGAAGAAGAGGTTTTTTTCGCAAGGCGGGCATTACGTGGTGATGTTCTGGCCCGCCAGAGAATGATCGAAAGTAACTTGCGATTGGTTGTCAAAATTTCCCGCCGTTACAGTAACAGAGGCTTAGCTCTTCTTGATTTAATTGAAGAAGGTAATCTTGGCCTTATCCGTGCTGTTGAAAAATTTGACCCGGAGCGCGGGTTCAGGTTTTCTACCTATGCAACATGGTGGATTCGGCAAACCATTGAACGGGCGATTATGAATCAAACCCGTACTATTCGGTTGCCAATCCATATTGTTAAAGAGCTCAACGTCTACTTGCGTACAGCAAGAGAACTTGCCCATAAATTGGATCATGAACCTAGCCCGGAAGAGATAGCAGAGCAACTGGATAAACCGGTTGATGACGTAAGCCGTATGTTGCGATTGAATGAACGTATCATTTCGGTTGATACCCCTATTAGCAGTGATTCTGATAAAGCGCTATTGGATGTTTTATCGGATGAGAATGAAAGTGGGCCGGAGGGAACAACACAGGAAGACGATATGAAAAAGAGTATCGTCAAATGGTTGTTTGAGTTGAATTCGAAGCAACGTGAAGTATTAGCGCGTCGTTTTGGTCTTTTGGGATATGAGGCTGAAACGCTGGAAGATGTGGGCAAAGAGATCGGTTTGACAAGGGAAAGAGTGCGTCAGATCCAAGTCGAAGGTTTGCGACGTCTGAAAGATATTATGCAAACTCAAGGTTTGAATATTGAAGCGTTATTCCGTACTTAATTGTTGAATAGTTTGGCTACTTGGGTTCTGAAGAACTGTTGTCCCTGTTTTTGCATTGTTGATGCTTGGTATTATCAGGTTCTTCAGTACTCTGTAGAATGACTCTAATTGTCTGGGATGATGATAATAAATTTCAATCAAAGATTTTTGATACTTAAATTGCAGTGATGTGATGAACGCCCCTTTTTTTAACTTCTTTCCTAATTCGCTTTTTCGGGAAGTTGTGTGGCGGTGATATCTATATATACCCAATGGATTTCAAGATGCATCGCGACGGCAAGGGAACGAATCCCCGGGAGCATAGATAACGATGTGACCGGGGTGAGTGAGTGCAGCCAACAAAGAGGCAACTTGAAAGATGACGGGTATATTATGAACGATGAGGATTACCACTAATTAATGGCTATGATGTATAACCCCCCGCATCCCGGAATATTGGTCAAAGAGGCTATGGAGACTCTGAATTTGAGTGTTAGAGGTCTGGCTAAGACGCTGGGTGTAACGCCATCAACTGTGCAACGCTTGGTTGTTGGCAAGTCTGATGTTTCGCCAGAAATGGCACTGAAATTGTCTGTTGTTATTGGCAGCTCACTTCAAGTTTGGATGGGGATGCAGATAGACTATGATTTATGGCAGGCAAAATAGCATATCGATGTGTCTCACCTTCATCGATTGCAAATAGCTTGCTCTCCTCGATATTCCACATTCGATTAGTGGCAGTTCAGAGAAGGGGAGAATCCAGTCTAAGGGGTTACCGGCCAATTTGAGGTTGCCCTTCTTGAATCTAAACGATACGCCAATAAAATTAATCGAAAATAACTGATATTTGTGGCACAAGTCACTATTTTGATTACTATATAAACTTAATGGTTTTAAAAAAGCTATTATTTTTAATAAAATTGGCTGTATAATTAAAGAAGGATTTTTCAATAAAGGATGTGGAATGATATTTTTGTTATCACGACTAATTGATACCATTGTTTTTTTTCTATTATCTATAACGGTTAGTTATTTTTTTATTTTAGATAAAAACGTAAGGAAAACACTAATATCATCGGTGGCAAGCATTATTATTTTTATTTTAGTTAATATTTTTTCTCCGATGCTACTTTACTGTTTTCTAAATCTATCTGAGTTCCTATATTATGTCGTGCATTAAATGCACGACAGTAAATACCCGTTATTTTTTATCAATTAGAGGTTTGATTTTATTATCATATACATTTTTATCGATATTGAAATTTACGGGCTCTTTCCATGCTCCTGTTATATCAAATGGGGTTCCATTGGGATTAAGATCCTTTTTAACCAAATTGAAAGTATCATATGGATCTGTAAATTTATCATAAAGTTTGTAATTTATTACCCCAGATAAATTATATTTATTTCCTCTAGGTTCTACTCTAACATCCGTTAATTTTCCACTGACCTTAGCGCCACCTATAGCCCATAATGGGTCATTAAAATGTCTGGATTCAGTGCCAAAATCGTACGCATTATTAAAATGAGTTCGATCACCGTTTTGAATCTGTGAGATAAAACGCGATTGAATACTGGTACCATCCGTTCTTTTAAAAGCACCGGGTGTTTTTATCAAATTGCTAATTTTGTTTTGTACACCTATTTTAGAAAGAGTTATTTCCTGACCTGAATCTCCTCTATAATGATTAAACAGACCAATTGAACTCATGCTTGTGTCGTTTTCTATTGTTTCATGATTAAAATTACTATAATAATGAGAAAAACGTTGTACGCTTATTTTTTTTATCTTAAGCATATCATCTTTAAAATATGCCTCCACAATTTCGTTCATACTGTCTCTCATATGCTTCATTTTATTGTGGATAGGGCATTCCTTGTCTCCGCATGCCGGACAAAGATTTTTTTCTAACACTTTCATAAAGTCAACATCTTTTTTTGGCATATTATTTCCTTAATAAATGTAAATCTATGTTACTAGGTATATATAGCATTATTTAATAAATGAAGTTATATCAAAACTTAGGTAGATTCACATAATAAGTGCAACATCGTTAATCTGGAAGTAAACATGTTCGTATTCCCTTAAATAATTCATTCGGTGTTTTCCCACCCCGTGTTTTTCGGGGGCGAT
>NZ_JBHFKV010000063.1:0-21958 GCF_042879355.1 Photorhabdus sp. RM71S
AGATGGGTCGTTAGCTCAGTCGGTAGAGCAGTTGACTTTTAATCAATTGGTCGCAGGTTCGAATCCTGCACGACCCACCATCTTAAAGCTTCATTCAAAAGCAAATCTCCTTGATGGGTCGTTAGCGCAATCGGTAGAGCCGTTGACTTTTAATCAATGGGTTGCAGGTTCGAGCCGAGCAGAATTTTGTTTAGGGCAGTTTCCTACCCTAAATCTGTTAGTGGTGAGCTATTTCTTTTCTGGCTAACTCAGCTAGAAAAGCAGATCGGTTTTTATAGTGTCTGTTTTTCTCAATGTAGCGATCTATAGCAGTTAATAGATTGCCAGGCATGGTTAAATTGAATTTGATGGCTTTTGACTCATATTTTGCTGGATCTAACTCGATAAGAGCAATAACCCCTCCATTCTCAGACAAACGAGGATCACCAATGTAATCGGATGAGTCTTTAGGGGCAGGGACATAGCCGCCGTGTTCGGTTAAAACATTCATGTGTTGCCCAAATGCTTTTTCTGCATCACGGATAGCATCTTCTAAAGTGTTGCCAGCAAAAAAACAGCCTTCGACATCGGGGAAGTAACCGTCAAACCCATCTTCTGTTTTAAATATAAAGAGTGGATAAATCATAGTATTACCTCTAATCAGCTTTGCAAATAAAGGGCGGTATAACTGCGCCTGTTATGCCTTATCATAGTAATTTCAGCCCTGAAATATTTTGCGCCTGCCGGATGACACCTTTTGATGAGTCTTTTCTTGGATGTGGTATTGTGATTATTTTCGCAACACCGGGTTTAGTTAGAGTGATATGGCTACCGTCTTGTCTAGCTTTAACCCATCCGTCAGCTATTAGGAGTTTTATTAGCTCTGCACTACCCATCAATCCTCCTTTGGTTAATGTATGGGTATAATACCCATACATTAATTCCGCTATCAATATGTTTGTAGGTGTTGTGCCTGCTTTTTTATAGGAGCGAAACATGACAAATGTAAACCCGTTTATCCAGTGATTGGTTGAAGCGCGGGCGGCGCAAGGGGTTCTGGCGACATGAGAAACTGATATTCCCTGATGTAGCATCAACATGGACATCAACCCGCGTGCATAGTCTTTATCGCTGGTTTTTTATGGGTAATTTTTTTCATCTGGCGGCGTTTATTTCTAGATATTGGAGTAATGACGGCATTACTCAACTGGTTAGTGATTTGTTTTGATTTGACGACTAATCAGATCGCAAAAATCGGACTTAGTTCCTTTCAAGGGATCTGCAATTTTGAAATTTTATTTAGACAATATTCATCATTATTTTATTTTCCAAATTATACCAATGTATAGATCATAATTAACCTGATTGATTTTAATACTGAGATTTAATGTATTTTAGAAAACATTATTCCTACTAATCATTTAATATTGATATGGCTTTGAGGTTATCTTATTATTTTTACATCATTGATAAAGTTCAATATTTAACTGCTCGGAGTAAATGCTAAGTTAAATTTCACCGATAAGGTCACCTGCTATATAGACAGTCAAATAACCGTAATAATAAGGAAACAATAAAATGGCACGAGTATATATAAACCCTAATCAGACTCTTGATATTTATAAGAATGGCAGTATATTAGTTCCTGCTCACCAACCTCATATAACTATAAAAAACGTTAGTTTAGCGCTAGTTAAAGTGAGTAGCTACTGGGCATCCTTAGTTGGAGATTATACTCTGTATAATTCTATAGAGATCTATCCCGGCAGAACTGAAATACTTGTACCGCCTCCTAATCTTATTTACTACTATAAAGTTACAGCTACTAATCTCGCCAGTTATTTAAACGCAGAAATTGAAGTGGAGGTTGGGTCGAATAATAATCCTCTCTTTTAACATGAGCCTTTCCCGAGAAAATGTCCAAGGTTGGTCAACGTCAGTGGTGCACCTCTGAACAGCATTACAGTGGCATTAATCAGGGCATTCTATCGATATTTGTGAAATAGCGCTAAGGCGTACGGGAAAAAGATCTGACATACATTACGAACAGGCATAGAGGTGATTCCATTGAATTGGTTGAGCAATCGGTGGATCACAAACACTCTATGCCTGTCTCATTTTCTGGGGACTTCTCAGTGTCCTCGATTTATTTTGCCAACTGCAGTCTCTAAGTCTTTGACCATCAATCCAGATTGTTCCATTCTGAATTTGATAGCTTCGATTGGATCTGGCGGGTCGATAGGGTAGTGTTCTGCTTCATAGACTTCAATCAGTAGAACCATAACTTCCATATGGGCGAATTCAGGTGTGCCGATTTCAGGTTGATTATCAAACAGAGAGGCAACAGCTTTTAATGCTTCTTGATAGTCTTGTTCTGTTCTAATGGGTTTAATGCTCATTGTTCACTCCACAGCTCTACTTTGTCGATAACCGCGTTAACCCGGTAGCTCCATCATATTATTGAAATCTTCCAGTGTCAGCACTCTCATTTACCGACACATTTTCAGAACTGGCAACTTAAGTGCATCGATGATAACAACAAGCGTGTCTTCTACAAAGATGGAAAATCCTGTGATATTCCTGAACATTGCCGCTTAGATATTTTTGTTCAAATGCTAGAATATTCAGTTTGGAATTTAAAATAGAAAAAATTACAGGATGAAATAGAAAGAATAAAATAAAAATAATTTCCAGATGTTAAATATAAATTTGTAAGGTATATTTTGATTCAAAAATATTGAACCACATTCTTTTTCTGGACTAGACTTTAATTAGTGTGAATTGCAATGAAGACTATTTTTATAATAATTTAATATATTGATTATAAGATAATATTGTTTAATTTAAGGAGAAAGTGCATGAGTCACAAGAATTATTTTAAGGCTTTTTCTATTAGTGATAATGCAAATGTAGTCAGTCAGGAAGGATATGAAGAAAGTAAGGTGTTGATGACTGGGTTTCCACCGGATAATGTTCCCACTCACTTGTTAAATAAGGTATTACGTCAATCGTCAACAATATCATCAGTCATTGCTGATTTTATCGCGACACAATCTGGTGATGACATTCTGGATGATGGTGATATAGCCAAACTTACCACTCAATTAAATAAAGCGTTAGAACAAAAATTCGCAACAGAAATTCCTGGTGCTTCATTAATACAAAAAGGTGTTGTTCAACTGACTAATGAGGTCGGTAACAGTGATACATTGGCCGTGACGCAAAAATTGGCTCAGGAAATAGTAAGCTCACTGTATGAAAATATTAATGGCAGAGTGCCTAATAGTCGAAAAGTCAATGGTAAAGTGTTGACTGAGGATATCAATTTGAATGCGGCGGATGTGGGAACGTATTCTAGGGAAGAAATAGATAGACAAAATAAAGAAGCTAGTAATATTCCTGTTGGTGTTCCAATTCCGTGGCCGTTGCCCTATCCACCTATCGGCTATCTCAATTGTAATGGTGCATTTTTTAATAAATTACAGTATCCGAAGTTAGCGGAAGTTTATCCTGACGGCAGATTACCTGATTTAAGAGGAGAATTTATCCGAGGATGGGATGATAGTCGAGGAGTTGATAGTGGACGTGAGATTTTGTCTTGGCAAGGAGATGCAATCAGAAACATTACAGGTGCAACTCACGCTATACATGCTCAGATGTTCGGTGCTCCCCAGACGCCTGTTTTGAATGGTGTCATGGAGTCGTCACTATTTGCTACGTCAGAAACACGTTCAGCAAATATCGGTAGTAGTACTAATCTTACAATTTTTGACATTGATGCATCTCGCACTGTGCCAACTGCGAATGAAAACCGTCCCCGTAACATAGCATTTAATTATGTAGTGAGAGCAGCATGCAGCATAATGGCCGAACAAAAAGATTCTTTAGAATCTGAAGTGGCAGTATTAGGTAAAGATGGGTTAGCAGAAAAGGCCGGCTGGCTGACAATTTATCATGTTGCACCATATTCCCGTGAGTTTATTTTCGCTCGCCCGGAATATCTAATGGAGGGAGTAGGGCTACCAGCTAGTTCCTATACTGATGCGCCAGAATTTCCAGATTATGATGACAAAGCGGTTTGTCGCAGTGAAGATGGTAAATATTGGGAAATTGTACCTGATTACCGAGGGAAAACAGCTTACAACACGCAAACTCGTTTGCCTGTTGAGGTAACAGAAATCGGTGAATTATCAGATACGCTAACATTCAAGAAACCTGCTACTCATTTTGATAAGTGGACCGGAAAAGAATGGGTCACTGATGAAGCTGCAATAAAAGCCAGTCAGATTGAACAGGCAGAACAACAGCGAGATACATTGCGTCAACATGCAAATGAAGTAGTCACATTATTGCAACATACTGTTGATGTTGAAATGGCAACAGAAGCAGAGAAAATAGCATTGATGGCTTGGAAAAAGTATTTTGTATTATTGAGCCGTGTCGATATTCTGCAAGCTCCAGATATTGAGTGGCCGGAACAGCCAAGTAATTGAAGCCGGATAACCGGCTTTATTTTTTACGTTTTTTATGACTAACGATTTAAATGTGTCAATGAAAACAACGAACGTGTGTTTTATTAATATGGAAAACCTGATGACATTTCAGAACACGGTTGCTTAGATATTTTTATTCAGATGCCAAAAGGTTCATCTTGGAACTTAAAACAGAAGAAGTCATTGGAAGGGATAGAAGAAATAAAAGAGAAATAATTTCCAAATGTTAAATATAAATTTGAGGGTATATTTTAGATTTTAAAATGCTGAACTACTTATTACTGCCAATGATACAAAAACGGTTAAACTTATAAGTAATAAGAACACTGTGTTATTTTTTTCCTGAACTAGACTTTGATTAGCATGAATTACAGGAGATTATTTTTACAATAATTCAATATGTTGATTATAAAATAACATTATTTAATTTAAGGAAAATATATGAGTCACAAGAATGATTTTAAGGCTTTTTCTATTAGTAATAATGCAAATGTCATTAGTCAAGAAAAATATGAAGAAAACCAGAGTTTACAGACAGGATTTTCTCCGGAGAATGTTCCCACGCACTTATTAAATAAGGTGTTACGTCAGTCGTCAACCATATCATCTGTCGTCGCTGATTTTATCGCGACACAGTCTGGTAATGATGTTCTGGATGATGGAAATGTAGCCAAACTTACCGCTCAATTAAATAAAGCGATAGAACAAAAAATTACAACAGATATTCCCAGTGCCTCATTGACACAAAAAGGTGTTGTTCAGCTTACAAATGTGATTGGTAATAGCGACACATTGGCGGCCACACAAAAGCTTGTTCAGGAAGTAATAAATTCATTACGTGAAGAGATTAATATACCTGTGGGTTCTCCTATTCCTTGGCCGTTACCCCATCCACCTTTTGGTTATTTTATTTGTAATGGTTCACCTTTTAATAAATTACAGTATCCGAAGTTGGCGGAAGCTTATCCTGGCGGTAGATTACCTGATTTAAGAGGAGAATTTATCCGCGGATGGGATGATAATCGAGGTGTTGATGGTGGTCGTGGTCTTTTGTCTTGGCAGGGAGATGCAATCAGAAATATTACAGGGTCAACTCAAGTTATACATGCTCAGATGGGCGGTGCTCCCCAGACGCCTATTGTGTATGGTGTTATGGCATCGTCGCGATATGCTACGGCAGATACACGTTCAGCAAATGGCGGCAGTAGTACTGATCTTACATATTTTGACATTGATGCATCAAGACAAGTTCCAACCGCTAACGAAAATAGGCCCCGCAACGTAGCATTTAACTACATCGTAAGGGCAGCATAATTCTAGTGGCTGTAGCCGTTTGCAGTAAGAATAAAGCCGGTTATTCCGGCTTTATTGAGGCTGATCGAGCGGATATTGACACTAGCAATGCTGGCTTATGCACTAATTCGTTATCACTGCATAATAAAAGTAAATTTTTTAGTTTTGGTGGAACCATTCTTCCCATTCAGGAACTACAATAATAAAAGCATCAGCATTCATCAAAGATTCTGGTATTAAACTCCATTCATGCCATTTAGGATCTTTTACTTCATTCCAAATTGACTCATCCCATATTGGTATGTTTAAATGTTTTTTTATTTATTTCAAGTGAATCTAAGAAATCACCGACTTTATCTGAATTAGAATGCGATCTATGGCTTTCTGAAATAATTCCCAATTTCATTACGTTTCCTCACGTTATATATTTTGAATACCTTTTAACACCAATATTAAAAACCAATTTTGCTATAAAAATTAAAATCAATGTGACCAGAGTTTGAATAAAAAGCCATTTCATACTCATTATTCCACTTGCTACTGAAGCTGGAATACCAGTTATATACCCGTTATCTTTCAAGTTGCCTCTTTGTTGGCTGCACTCGCTCATCCCGGTCATATAGTTTGCTATGCTCCCGGGGATTCACTCCCTTGCCGTCGCGATGCATCTTGAAATCCATAGGGTATATAAACAATAGATTATTTTAATATTACTTATCGCTGTGCGATTTTAAAGGGAGAGGAATATTATTATGTACTTGTTTTTGCATTTTAATATTTTATTTCCAATTTAGATAAGTTTATTTTTAAATTACAGGATAACATGATGTTAATTATCCACCACATAATTTGTATTAAAATTAGCATTTATTGTCAAATTAGAAAACAAGTTTGTTAACAAAAATTTTGAACTACATAACAGAACGGACTCCTTATTAGATGTTATACTTACTTTTTTATGTAAAAGGTTAAAACCATCAGCTTCAAAAATATAATGTGCTGTATTTATGCCATTAAATGCCATTTTTTAGCTTTATGAATGCTGATTGATATTATATTAAATAATTTATTTTAGGGCTTTATTATTCATGTTTTTTATGTTTTTTATGTTTATAAAAAATTTATTCCTTGGTTGAAAATGTTATTAAAGCTAGTTACTTATGGAAAATAGATTATCTGATTAACTATTCATATTTTTATCTATCTTTTTCTGGATATATAAGCATTAACAAAGTCAATTTTCATTTCTCATTTCTCATTTCTCATTTCTCACTGATGGTTTTATGATGGATGGGTTTTAAACGATGGTTAAAAGTCATAGTTTTAACTCTTGGATTTAATCGGTATAAAAGGTTTTAATAGTTTTTTTACCATTTTTCACGTCTGCTTTTTATTAATTTTAATCATTATGATATATCGTATTTTATGTTTAAAAAACATTAATCATACCTGATTTTTATCTTTATTAATGAAGTATTACTGGCAATCTTGAGTAGTTTTCATCAGTCGCTACCCTTTATGTTTTTTCGGGCAATCAAGCTTTTTTCAGGGCTTAAATCTTGCCACATTAACCGTTTTGTCCATTTTTTTATTTTGCTACCTTTTATGTCTTTCTTCATAAAATAATGGCGATAAAACGCTTAAATACCAGTTGGTTGGATAATATTTCTTTTGTGTTCTAATTTCTTTTTAACTCACTACTAATGGCTAATAGACCTCGATTTAATTCAATTAACTATCTTTCTAAAAAACGCAATTATTATTGATTTGAATTCGCTGTTAAAAAGATGATAAACCCGTAAAACGACTCTCATTCTGAGGATTTTCCTATTTTTAAAATTGAAAAATAATTTAATAAAAAGCTTTAATAGAACATCTTTTACAAATATAATAATGTTTTCTGTTTTCTGTTTTCTGTTTTCTGTTTTCTGTTTTCTGTTTTCTGTTTTCTGTTTTCTGTTTTCTGTTTTCTGTTTTCTGTTTTCTGTTTAGCTATCACAGACAAAATATTTCGTAATAAATTACTATAAATTGGTTATTTTGTTTAGTATGTTAAACAAGTGCGGGCAAATTTTCGGGATAAAAACCAAAATTTTCGCTTTTTAGAACCATATACTAAACAGAGAGCCAGAGCAATGAACCAGTATATTGATTTTAATTCAACTATTTATCCGTTCCCACCCAAACCTGCTTTTCTCAGTAAGGATGAAAAAAAACATTGCCGTGAAAAAATTAAACGCCTTCTGAAACAGCAGGATGCTGTTATGGTTGCACATTATTACACCGATCCTGAGATCCAAGCTTTAGCTGAAGAGACAGGAGGGTGTGTTGCAGATTCATTGGAAATGGCACGTTTTGGCAATAATCATCCGGCCTCTACTTTATTAGTTGCCGGTGTGCGATTTATGGGTGAAACCGCCAAAATTCTCAACCCTGAAAAGCGTGTTTTAATGCCAACGTTGGAAGCTGAGTGTTCTCTAGATCTTGGTTGCCCTGAAAAAGAGTTCACCCAGTTTTGTGATAACAATCTTGATCGTACCGTAGTGGTTTATGCAAATACATCAGCAGCCGTTAAAGCACGAGCGGATTGGGTTGTGACTTCAAGTATTGCTGTTGAACTGATCGATTATCTGGATAATCAGGGAAAGAAGATAATTTGGGCACCCGATCGCCACTTGGGGAATTATGTCCGTAAACAAACAGGAGCCGATATTCTTTGTTGGCAGGGGGCTTGTATTGTTCATGATGAATTTA
Source organism: Photorhabdus sp. RM71S (assembly GCF_042879355.1). Taxonomy (NCBI): domain Bacteria; kingdom Pseudomonadati; phylum Pseudomonadota; class Gammaproteobacteria; order Enterobacterales; family Morganellaceae; genus Photorhabdus; species Photorhabdus sp. RM71S. Next base: position 8,520 of record NZ_JBHFKV010000063.1, read on the forward strand.
AAACTCAGGCTTTGCTAAGGATGAAAGGTCTGCATCCCGATGCTGCGGTATTGGTTCATCCTGAGTCACCGCACGCTGTTATTGATCTGGCTGATGCTGTTGGTTCGACCAGCCAATTAATCAAAGCAGCGCAATCTTTGTCGCATCAGAAACTGATTGTGGCAACAGATAAAGGCATTTTTTATAAAATGCAGCAAGTGTGTCCTGAGAAGCAGTTATTTGCAGCACCTACGGCTGGAGAAGGAGCGAGTTGCCGTAGCTGTGCTCATTGTCCATGGATGGCAATGAATGGTTTACAAGCCATCGTTCAGGGGTTGGAACAGGGAGGGGTTCAGCATGAGATATTGGTTGAAAAAGAATTACGGGAAAAGGCACTTATTCCTTTAAATAGGATGCTTGATTTTGCAACTCAGTTAAAATAGAAAATTGAATAATGAGAGTAATATTTTATTGTATACCCTATAGATTTCAAAATGCATCGCGACGGCAAGGGAGCGAGTCCCCGGGAGCATAGATAACTATGTGACCGGGGTGAGTGAGTGCCGCCAACAAAGAGGCAACTTGAAAGATGACGGATATAGATAATAATAGGATATAACAGATGGATTTTTTCAGTATTAACAACATATTAGTAAATATACCTCTGGGAAAAGGAGGGTATGATTTATCGTGGATTGAAGCGGTAGGTACGATTGCTGGCTTGTTATGTATTTGGTTTGCCAGTCAGGAGAAGATAATTAACTATTTGTTTGGGCTAATTAATGTCACATTATTTGCGGTGATTTTCTTCCAAATTCAACTTTATGCCAGTTTATTGCTGCAATTATTCTTCTTCGCGGCAAATATTTATGGTTGGTATGCTTGGAGTAGGGTTAATGATCAGCAGCAGATTGAACTTAAAATACGTTGGTTAAGTTTGAATAAGGCGGTAATAATTAGTCTAATTTCTGTGCTATTGATTGCCATTATGACTTTTAATATTGATCGAGTCTTTGGCTATCTGACTCAGATTGCCGTTACGATTATGCAAAAATTTGGCTTTAATGTTCAGATGCCGATATTGCAGCCCGATGCATTCCCATTCTGGGATTCGACAATGACAGTGCTATCTATTGTGGCAATGATTCTGATGACCCGCAAATATGTCGAAAACTGGCTGGTGTGGATAGTTATCAATGTGATAAGCGTTGTTATCTATTTCCATCAAGGTGTGCTGGCAATGTCGTTGCAGTATGTGATTCTCTTGGGCATTGCATTTAATGGCTCCCGTTTATGGATTCAGGCAGCTAAGGAAAACCATTCTTTGCCATTATCTCATATGAAATAGTTTCCTGATTATGCCAGAGAATTGTTTTGTCGATTTCTGGCATATTTTTAGGTATTTACTTTGATAATTCTCATTTCTAAAGATATTTCAACCATAAGAATAGAGCTAACCACATATTGACAATATCTTGCTATGTTTTGAGTTAAGCATTGATTTATTTATTCTCTGCAAAGAATATTTACAGTTTGGCTTCTAACAGTTAGATTAAAATCACAAGATTGCTTTAATTAAATATACAAAGATGTTAGATGAGAGAGGGTTATGAATTATCAGAATGATGATATAAGAATTAAAGAGATAAAAGAATTATTACCTCCTGTGGCACTACTTGAAAAATTTCCAGCGACTGAAAAGGCTGCATTTACAGTACGTAAGGCTCGCAAAACGATTCATCAAATTCTGACGGGGGAGGATGATCGTCTGTTGGTTGTGATTGGGCCATGTTCTATTCATGATCCTAAAGCAGCAATGGAATATGCCGGGCGGCTGAATGAATTGCGTGAGGACCTGAAAGAGGATCTGGAAGTTGTCATGCGAGTTTATTTTGAGAAACCGCGTACAACCATTGGCTGGAAAGGGTTAATTAATGATCCTCATATGAATCATAGTTTTGATATTAATGATGGTTTGCGTTTAGCTCGTCAGTTGTTACGAGATATTAATGACATGGGGCTACCGGCTGCGGGTGAATATCTGGATATGATTTCTCCACAGTATTTAGCCGATTTGATGAGTTGGGGAGCGATTGGCGCGCGTACAACGGAATCTCAAGTCCATCGTGAGTTGGCTTCTGGTCTTTCTTGTCCAGTTGGTTTTAAAAATGGTACCGATGGTGCGATAAAAGTTGCTATTGATGCGATTAATGCGGCGGGTTCCCCTCACAGTTTCCTTTCTGTCACTAAATGGGGACATTCCGCGATTGTGAATACCAGCGGAAACAACGATTGTCATATTATCTTGCGTGGTGGTAAAGAGCCAAATTACAGTTCTGAACATGTTGCAGCCGTAAAGCAAGATTTGGAAAAAGCCGGTTTGTCGGCAAGAATTATGATTGATTTTAGTCATGCAAATAGTTCCAAACAATTTAAGAAGCAGATGGATGTGTGTTCAGATGTAAGTCGGCAGATTATCGCAGGGGAGAAAGCGATTATCGGAGTGATGGTAGAAAGTCATTTGGAAGAAGGAAATCAGAACCCGGATAGTGGTCTGCCATTGGTATATGGCAAAAGTATTACTGATGCTTGCATTGGTTGGGCTGACACTGAAATTTTGTTACGTCAATTGTCGTCGGCAATAAAAGCGCGTCGTGGCTGATAACATTTTTCCAATGTAAAAAAACCGGAATCGACAACTCCGGTTTTTTATATTTGCTGGAAAATAGGGTGTCAGCAGTTTGTTATAGGCAATGAATTATTTCGCCTTACCTTGGTTTGCTACAGCCGCGGCTTTTGCTGCGATTTCATCAGCGTTACCCAGATAGTAATGTTTGATTGGTTTCATGTTTTCGTCGAATTCATAAACCAGAGGTACTGCTGTTGGGATGTTTAGCTCAAGAATAGTTTCTTCGCTCATATTATCCAGATATTTAACCAAAGCACGCAAAGAATTACCGTGCGCTGCGATAATCACTTTTTCACCTTGAGCAACACGCGGTTTGATAACTTCTTCCCAGTAAGGGATCACGCGTTCAATAGTCGTCGCCAGGCTTTCAGTCACGGGTAACTCTTCTGGCTTCAGATTTGCATAACGTGGATCATGGCCTGGGAAACGTTCATCATCTTTAGTTAAATCTGGTGGGGTGATAGCAAAACCACGACGCCATAGTTTAACCTGATCATCGCCGTATTTAGCTGCGGTTTCTGATTTGTCCAAACCTTGCAGAGCACCATAATGACGTTCATTTAGTTTCCAGCTTTTTTCAACAGGTAACCACTGTTGATCAACCTGATCCAGAATGTTCCACAGCGTATGGATAGCGCGTTTTAGCACGGAGGTGTAGGCAAAATCAAAAACAAAACCTTCTTCTTTCAACAGTTGCCCTGCTTGTTGAGCTTCGGCGCGACCTTTTTCAGATAACGCGACGTCAGTCCAGCCAGTGAAACGGTTCTCTCTGTTCCACTCGCTTTCGCCATGTCTTACCAGAACCAGTTTAGTGACAGCCATAGCTTAAACTCCTTAAAAATCAAACTTAATGATAACTGAGCGCATTATATTGCCCTATGCACTAGAACAGCAATCAATAGTCTTGTTTCAAACTTTATTTGCTTGAAAAGCTGAATTTCTTGCAGATTGCTGAATAGATACCGGGCAAGTTTGACACGTTTATAGTGCGGTCACCAACTTGATTGGGTAAGTAAAGAACAGCAAATGAACTAAGTTGAGTGCGAAATGGAACCCAACAGCGACCCACAGACGGCCACTCCACATCCATGCTAGCCCATATATTAATCCGGCAAGTGTAGCAAACATCATCAGTAATGGGCCGCCGGCGAAGTGTGCGCCACCAAAAATCAAAGCGGTGATGATCAGGGCAAAATAGGGGTTAATCCACTGACTTAACCTCTGTTGGATATAGCCACGGAATAGCGCTTCTTCTGCCAGAGAAACGAAGAAAATATTGGCCAATATAAACATCGGTAACCATTGTGGCATGTGCAGTTCAACTGCGAGTCCTCCGAGAGCCGTTGCTATGCTTAACAATACAGGAATAACAATAGCTAAGATTATCCATGCATAAGGTCGAATTTTGGTCAGTGGCTTTGTTGTAAATAGGCTAGGCATGCAACATAACAGCAGGAAAGGAATGAGTGCTTTGTCAAAGTTGAAATACATTGAGAATGGGGCACTATGAGGGCCTACCTGAACTTTATCGAGATATTTCAGATTATTAAAACCTGGGAGCAGATGTAGGAATAATGCCACTGCAAAGGCGAGTAATAGCAGTTCAGTTGTGATTTTAATGATGTTATTTTGTTGAAAATAGATACGTAGCGCACCTAACAAAAAAATAATTGCAATAGTGGCGATTGCCGGATAAATCATAGTTTGTGTGACAAATCCGGTAATAACTGCGGCCAGTAGAGCAATCAGTGCAGTAGTGCGGTGTATAGCTAATAATGCTAGTGATGTAGCAAGTAAACCCCAAATCATATAATTTCCCTTTATTTTTAACAAATTAAAAAAGGATCTGAAAAGCAGATCAAAAATTGGTGATGGATGTTATTTAGTGAGCGAAAATAATAATGCATGATAACTAAATTGCGATGTTTTTTCACTGGTCGAAGCTCTCATGCTGGTAATAATCGTTCCTTAATTCAGATTATTTGGTCAAGGATTAATCACCTTATTAAGGTACTAATAGAAATGGCTGTGATGGAGATTGGCTAGACTCATAAGTAAGATCCCCGCATAACGGGGAACTATTAGAAATCAATCAGAAACTTTCTCCGTTTTGTAGCGGTATAGATCACCATCAGGAATAAATATCAGTCGGTGAGTAATGCATTGCGGCGCATCTTCCTGATGATGAGAAACAAACAGTAGTTGAGTATCGCCATCAGTGATCATGACATCAATAAAACGTAATACTAACTGGCGGTTGAGTGGATCAAGCCCCTGGAGAGGTTCATCAAGGATTAATAAAGCCGGATGTTTAACCAGTGCGCGAGCTATCAGAACAAGTTGTTGTTGTCCCCATGAAAGGCTGTGAAACGGGCCGTTGGCAATCTGAACAGATAATCCCAATAAAGCCAGCCATTCATCAGCAAGTTGCTGCTGGCGATCTGATACTGTCTGATAAAGACCAATTGAATCGAAGAAACCGGACAGAATCACATTACGAACGCTGATGCTGACACGATATTCCAGATGAATGCTGTTGCTAATATAGCCAATATGGCGTTTGATATCCCAAATGGTTTCGCCGCTACCGCGTTGACGGCCAAACAGGATCAGCTCATTACTGTAGCCTTGAGGGTGATCTCCAGTAATCAGACTCAGAAGCGTTGATTTTCCGGCACCATTTGGGCCAATAATTTGCCAATGTTCACCTGGATTCACTTGCCAATCTAGCCCATGCAAAATTGGCTGATCATTATATTGAATGATACCGTTACGTAGGATAATCAGAGGCTGATCGGACGGTAGCTGATTATCGACAGGAAATTCATCTGTTTCAGGTAAATGAATACCGTCCAATTTTTCACTGTGCGCCAGTTGAGCCACCAATGAATCTGCCATCACTTTTTCTTTGGTGCCAACAGAGGTTAGCTGGCAATCCGCTAGTACGCCAATCTGATCAACAAAATCTGGGATTTCACTGAACCGGTTAAGGATAAGTGCCAAAACGATTCCTTTTGATGACAATTTTTCCAGTAATTCAGCGAGTTGACCACGGGAAAATAGATCAAGACCATTAAAAGGTTCATCCAGAATCAGCAAATCAGGTGAAGCCATCAGTGCCTGGCAAAGTAATGTCTTGTGGGTTTCACCAGTAGAAAGATATTTAAAACGACGGGAAAGTAGATCCATAATACCGAACTGTTTTGCCAGTTCCAGGCAAAGTTCATTATCTTTATGATAAAGCTGGATAATTTCTGCCGCAGTGCGGCCGGTATCATCTTCATCATCACTGAGCATATCAGTATTATTGCGTTGCCATTCTTCTTCCGTCAGTTTTTGTAATTGTTCTAGAGAGACGCGGGCGCACCTGCGAAATGAGCAATTTCGTTCGCCGGAAAGTAGGACTAATTCATTTGAAAGCGCACGGGCCAATGATGATTTTCCGCTACCATTAGCGCCAATAAAAGCCCAATTTTCGCCAGAGGCTATTTTTAGTGATGATAACTGCAAGGTACGAGTATCACTTAAACGGAAACAGCCTTGCGTTATTTGCAATTCAGACATCTTTTATTCCTTTTTAAGCAACGCAAATATCTTTCCACAAATAAGCGGAATGCCGAGGAATGTCAATATTAACTTTTAATTAACATTTAATATCGGACACTAGGGGATGTGTAAGGTACATAACACCATAATATTCCTGGATATTTCGAATTATTCAGTGATAATAGAGTCAATTCTTAACACAGAGTTGCAATAATTACTTGGTCAGCATTAAAAAGTGCAGTGATTTTATCTCCAGAATGTAGTTTCAGGTTATTTGCTTCTTGATTGGGCAGAGTAGAACAGAGGATTTCACCGCCATCAAGAACAATAATAATTTCTGTGTTCTCTTCGCTCGTTTCAATTTTACTGATAAGCCCTGTCAGGGTATTGTCGAAATGACCGATAGAGAACGGCTCTTTAGTGAGTTTTACCCAAGGTGCTTTAATGAGCGCCAATACCTCTTTACCTTTTACCAAGCCAAGACGGTTAGCGCTTTGTTCTGTTAATGCCGCATTCAGTGATGTTTGACCATCTGTCAGCAAGATGCGGATATGTTGCTGCACCTGATTATGGTCACGGTCAGTAATTGTGCCAAAGAATTGGTTACGGGCGCTGGTTTGCAGAGAAAAACGGGAAATGGCCGCTAACAGACTGTCGAGGGGAAGTTGGTCATCTTTTAGCACATCAAAGGCTTTTTGCTGAATTTGTGTCAGTAGATCGTAAAGTTGCAATAGACGTTCGCCATAATGGGTAAGATTTGTCCCGCCGCCTCCTTTACCACCGGTAGCACGGTCTACCAGTATTTCGTCTGCTAGCTGATTCATTTCGTTAATTGCGTCCCAAGCGCTTTTATAACTGATGCCGGCCAGTTTTGCTCCCTGACTGATAGAACCCGTTGTTTTAATCTGTTTTAGTAATAATATTCGCCGTGGATCTGCGAATAACCGTTGTTGTAATTTCAGTGTCAGTAGAATTTCGGCTTGCATGATAGTTTTTTTTAGTAAATATAATCGTAAATTTTGATAGGCTAACCCGAAAAACGCACGTTTAGCCGGTTACTGTTGTCTGTCTTTGTCTAGAATGGTACTAATTATAGCGGTATTACCCGCTATGGTTAAAAATGTGTTATGTTGCTGGCTCATTTAATGAGCCATTGTGTGAGGCTACCATGTTTGAGTTGATTAAAAGTATGGCTTTCGCCCTGGTCATGGTACCGGTAGTGACGGCCGGAATTTTAGGTTTAATTTATGGTCTTGGGGAACTGTTTAATATCGTTTCCCGTATTGGTCGTTCTGAAAAGTAAAACTAATATTTCTTTTACACCAGATGCTATTCTGATTACCCGGTGATTAACCGGGTAATTTGTCTTAATTAATCATAATCAATTCCATTTTATTCATTTGGTTTTCCTATTACAGTATTTTACTTCGAATTAAATTAGATAGTAAAAGTTGCTCACAGTTTGCCGATTAATATTGGAACACTCTTCCAATTGACGTTATATCTTGTTATACACGATGAACTAATAGGTAAGAAGCAGGTGGAAAACAAATGAAAAAGAGTTTTGGCAAACTGCTAGTCGGCGTTGTCGTTTCTTTTGCTTTAACGTGGCAAGCGTGGGCTACGGAAAAAGTCACGTTATTCGCTGCCGCCTCGTTGACTAATGCACTTGATGATATTGCGGCGCTGTATAAGCGAGAGAAAAAAGGTGAAGTGGTGGCTTCTTATGCCGCCTCTTCCATTTTGGCTCGCCAGATTGAGCAAGGTGCGCCGGCAGATATTTTTATTTCCGCTGATCAACAGTGGATGGATTATGTTGCCGGGAAGAAACTGATTATTGATGAAACTCGGTTGACTATGTTGGGCAATCAACTCGTTCTGATTGCACCGAAAGCGAGTAAACTCAATAAAGTTGATATTAATAAAGAAACCAAATGGAAATCCTTATTAGAGGATGGTCGTCTTGCTGTTGGTGATCCAGATCATGTTCCAGTGGGTATTTACGCTAAAGAGTCTCTGCAATATTTAGCAGCATGGGAGAAGGTTAATCCTCTGCTGGCGCGTACCAGCAATGTGCGCAGTGGTTTGGCGCTGGTGGAACGTGCTGAAGCCCCATTGGGCATTGTTTATGGTTCGGATGCCGTTGCCAGTGATAAAGTCAAAGTGGTGGGGATTTTCCCGGCAAAGAGCCACAAACCGATTGAATACCCAATGGCGATTATCAAAGATCATAGTAATCCCACCGTTCTCGATTTTTATGAATATTTGAAAACCCCTAAAGCCGTTGAAATTTTTAAACGTTATGGTTTTCACCCACTTTAGGAATAAATTTTTTGGCGATGTTGAGTGAATACGAATGGCAAGCCATCATCCTGAGCCTGAAAGTGTCCGGTATGGCAGTGTTACTTAGTCTGCCATTTGGGATCTTGATGGCATGGATTCTTGCTCGTTTCCAGTTTCCCGGTAAATCATTACTTGACAGCATTATCCATCTGCCGCTGGTGTTACCACCCGTGGTAGTGGGTTATTTGCTGCTGATCAGTATGGGACGTCGTGGATTTATCGGTGAATGGTTATATGACTGGTTTGGCATCAGCTTTGCGTTCAGTTGGCGTGGTGCTGCGCTGGCTTCTGCTATTGTTGCTTTTCCGTTGATGGTCAGGGCGATACGTCTGGCGCTGGAAGGTGTTGATCGGCGGTTGGAGCAGGCTGCTCGTACTTTGGGCGCGAATCCTTTTAAGGTATTTTTTACTATCACATTGCCGCTCTCTTTGCCTGGGGTTATTGTGGGTACTGTGTTGGCATTTGCCCGTTCATTGGGTGAATTTGGCGCAACTATCACTTTTGTATCCAATATTCCAGGTGAAACGCGGACGATCCCTCTGGCAATGTATACCTTGATTGAAACACCTGGAGCAGAAACGGCTGCGGCTCGTTTGTGCATCATTGCCATTATTCTAGCGTTGATGTCACTGATGGTTTCTGAATGGCTAACCCGTTGGGGAAGGAGACGTTTGGGAGCAACATGTTAGAGCTAGATTTTGAGCAACAACTTGGTGATCTTCATTTACAGGTCAATACACAGCTACCTACTGAGGGGATCACGGCTGTTTTTGGTCTTTCAGGCGCTGGGAAAACTTCACTGATAAATGTTATTGCCGGCTTGATACGCCCGCAGAAAGGGCGGATTGCCCTTAATGATCATGTGTTGGTAGATATTGGAAAAGGTATCTGCTTGCCATCAGAGCAGCGTCGTATAGGCTATGTTTTTCAGGATGCCCGGCTTTTTCCTCACTATCGAGTAAAAGGTAATCTCCAATACGGGATGTCTCCGGAGATGAAGCCAGAATTTGATAGCATTGTTAGTTTGCTAGGAATTGGGCACTTACTATCACGTTTTCCTCTTACCTTGTCCGGCGGTGAAAAGCAGCGGGTTGCTATTGGTCGTGCTTTATTGACGGCACCGGATCTGTTGTTAATGGATGAACCGTTGGCATCGCTGGATCTCCCCCGTAAAAGAGAACTACTGCCTTATCTTGAAAAGCTTTCTGAAGAGGTCAACATCCCGATTTTATATGTCAGCCATAATCTGGATGAGATTCTTCGTCTGGCAGAAAATGTACTCGTCATGGATAACGGAAAAGTCAGGGCAACGGGAAAATTGGAAGAGGTTTGGTCCAGTAGTGCATTACGTCTTTGGTTACAAAAAGAGACGCTTAGCAGTATTCTGAATGTTTCAATGGTTGAACACCATAATCGTTATGAAATGACAGCGGTGGCATTAGCTGACCAGGCTTTATGGTTGCCGAAAATTGATGTTCAACCGGGAACCTATTTGCGTATCAGAATAGATGCTTCAGATGTTTCATTGGTACTGGAACCTCCTCGCGGCAGTAGTATCCGTAATATTTTAGCGGTGAAAGTGGTTGAGTTCTTTGATGATGATGGACACGTTGATGTCAAATTGGTGTTGAGTGGCCACTATTTATGGGCAAGGGTCACTCCATGGGCAAGGGATGAACTTAATTTGCGGTCTGGGCAGTGGCTTTATGCTCAGATAAAAAGTGTTTCTCTTAATCGGCAACTGTAGTCTCTGCTATAAATAACAACGGGGAGCTTATCGGAGGGTTCCCCGGACAGTCATTTTGTCAGACAAGCAATTAAAGGACATACTTGCGAATAACTTCGGCAATACCTGACTGAGTATTATCCAGTGTTACCAGATCGGCTTGTTCTTTAATCGCATCCACACTGTTACCCATAGCGACACCGAGTCCAGCGGCTTTCAGCATGCTCAGATCATTAAAGTTATCACCAAAAGCAATGACATCTTTCATCTTCATTCCCTGTGATTCAACCCACTGTTTCAAGCGCATACCTTTGCTGTTACCTTTCTTGGTAATATCCACTTGATCGAACCATGACCATTCACACGAAAGACCTGTGTCATTTGCGATTTGTGCAGTCACTTTCCTCAGTTTTGCCAAATCAGGAGAACAGGTTGCAAATTTCCAGATAGACTGTACTTCGTCAATAGCATGTTGAAAGCTATTAACATGTCGCATAGTTGGGCGTTGAGATTCAGGTAGGGTTTCAGACCATTTTATGGTACGGACAACTGTGTCATACGGTTCTTCATATAACATGGCATCATCTACATACATCAGACGGTGAATATCTGTGTTTTTTAAGTGGGTGAGAACTTTTATAGCTTCCTGAGTTGACAGTGGATCTGAGGCTAAAACTTTCTTTTCATGGTAATCATACAGATAAGTACCATTACAGCAGATGGCAGGAGTGTCGAGTTGCAAAGCCTGATAAAAAGGGTGGATAGCAACATGATGACGGCCAGTGGCAATTAGCACCTTAATACCAGCTTTACGTGCTTCATTTAGTACAATGAGTGATTCTGGCAGGATATTTTTTTGAGGATCGAGTAGTGTACCATCCAGATCCAGTACAATGATGCGATATGACATAAATTAGCCTCATAACTATATATAATGTAAGGATATTACATTAGAACTGAATAAAGCTACACCAATTGTGCGGTGAGTTTAACCGATAAAACCAATCGAGTCGTTACAGCACAATAAAATGGTAATGGATAATTAAGGAGTGAAGATGAAACAAGTGGTTTATACGGCGAGTCCAAACAGTTGTCAGATTCATGTTTGGAGCTTGAATAATGAAGGTGAGTTATCACTCATTCAGACAGTTGATGTACCGGGGGAAGTACAACCCATGGTGGTTAGCCCGGATCGTAAACATCTTTATGTTGGCATCCGACCACAATTCAGTATTGTCACTTACCAGATTGGCTCTAGTGGGGAACTGGTACAACAGGGGATTTCATCAATACCGGGTAGCCCGACTCATATCTCTACTGATAAACAGGGCCGTTTTCTATTCTCTGCCTCCTATAGTTATAACAATTTGAGTGTTAGCCTAATTGATGATCAAGGTATTGTGGGCGAACCTGTTCAGGTTATTGCAGGCTTGCAAGCACCGCATTCGGTTAATATTGACTGGGATAATAAACAACTATTGGTTCCTTGTCTGAAAGAAGATCGCATCCGTATTTTTGAGATGGCAGAAGAGGGCTATCTAACAGAAAAACGCGCTGAGGAAATCACTACGGCAATGGGTGCGGGTCCTCGTCATATGGCATTTCATCCAAATCAGCAGGTGATTTATTGTATTAATGAACTGGATTCTACGGTGGATGTTTATCGCAAGTGGGAAAAATACCGGCTTATTCAGACGATTGATTCATTGCCGGCGGATTTAGCGGGTGTTCGTTGGTCTGCTGATATTCATATTACACCGGATGGTCGTCACCTTTATACCAGTGAACGGACTTCAAGTTTGATCAGCCATTTTGTTATTTCACAAGATGGTTCTAATTTGACGCTGGCTGGGCACTATAAAACTGAAACTCAGCCGCGTGGTTTTACTATCGATCAGAGTGGAAGATATCTGATTGCATCCGGTCAAAAGTCTGACCATATTTCAGTTTCTTCTATAGATAAATATACCGGTGAATTAACTGAATTAGCGCGTTATTCGGTTGGCAAAGGTCCGATGTGGGTTACTGTGCTGGCCCTGTGAATCTGGTAGACATTTATGTAAATAACCAGTAATTGTTAGAGCAAATTTGCGTTAATGCAACCGGACAGGTGCAAAAATGGTTTTCTGTGCTTGCCCGGTTACACTAAACTTACTCGCAAAATTTTCTGGTTATTTGAGTTTTAAAGTTTTTTGTAAAAATTTTCTATAAGCTTTTGAGTATTAAAATTGCTATTTTTGTCGGGTTATATACACAGAAATAAACTGGCACACAATTTTTTACTATGATTTGTTGCGACCATTTATGATTAACCACGCTGACGAAATTAAGCACGTTCAACATTCTTCGCGTTAGGATACTGATTTGGGCTTGCTTCTGGGCTAAATCGTACTAGTGTCCCAGTGTTGTAGTTTTGAATGCCATATTTCATGTCTTTAGAGCTAGCAAAAAATATATACCCGTTATCTTTCAAGTTGCCTCTTTGTTGGCTGCACTCGCTCACCCCGGTCACATAGTTTGCTATGCTCCCGGGGATTCACTCCCTTGCCGTCTCGATGCATCTTGAAATCCATAGGGTATAGCTTTATCCTTTTGGCTTTTTATCAAAGAATATCGGGTGTCGACGATCTTTATTATTTCTCCTATATGAGTAACATCTAGTTTATTTTCATCACCCCATCCTGTTCTTATTGGTAAAGATGATAACCCCGCTGATAATTGTTTATTTTTCCAAAGAGAATGAGCACTGCATAACTCACTCATTTTGATGTTATTTTCAATAATGGATAACAGTTTTAAATTAGATGGATTGATCCACCTGATAACCTTCAAGCACTTATCATAACTTTCAATAACCTTATTAATTATATGTTCTATTTGGTATGCATCTTTAGAGCGCCACAAAGGTTCATGATGTGACAACCGATTTCGGATTTTGTTGATTTCTTTTAATTCATTACCAATTCTATTAATAGAAAGAGGGCGATGGGTCTCGCTATGAAGGTCGGAGTGTGAAGAAATTTTTCGAAAAAGGCTCCCGGTTGGGTAATGCCGATCAGTTAAGGATCAGTTGAACGATCCAGTGGTTGTGTAAGAATCCGGAAATGTTCCTTATTTCCGGATTTTTTTATGCGTATTGCTCAAGCTCTTGACCTC
>NZ_JBHFKV010000064.1:0-20916 GCF_042879355.1 Photorhabdus sp. RM71S
CGCCCCCGAAAAACACGGGGTGGGAAAACACCGAATGAATTATTTAAGGGAATACGAACATGTTTACTTCCAGATTAACGATGTTGCACTTATTATGTGAATCTACCTTATATTGAAATTAAACCATCAGAATTTTCTTTAGCGATAATAATACCTACCCCATTTACTTTAACCACGGCTTTCTGGCTATTTACCCATATGGAAAGAATATCTTTTATTTTAGCTAAATAGGTTGAACGGGTAATGCCGGAAACTTCAAGAATAACACTTTCATTTTCCTGATTATAATTATTATCTGTTGTGGGTTCGGTTATCAGATTCACTTTAGCAAGAGCAAGACGTACATTTTCTGTGCCACCTAATTCCACGCATAATTTATCTATTAAAGCTTGGTTTATTTGTGAATTATCCAGACTGGGTTTTTGAACCACGGAAGTGGATATCTGGCTAATTGGTGTCATATTGTCTTTAATATCTTGCAGCTTCATCGGTGCAGTAATGGAATAGAGTAAAGAGAGGCGAGGGCGATTACCGAGAGATTGCCAAAAGTTACCCAAGCTGTTTAAGTTTTCCTGTTGGGGAATAACCCGGGTATAGACACCGGGAATGCCGGTTAATTGGCGATTATTGATTAATGCATTTAAAACCCGGGTCATCACTTGTGCGGCTTGATTATTGGGTTGGCTGTCCGGGCTGGAGCTGTCACTAGAGGGTTTGCTAGCATCCCAGTAGGTAATTAAATAGTTACAATTGATATTGACCCATCCCGGTAATAATGTGTTAGTTGCCGGGTTATAACGTCTTGATTCGGCGGATCGTAATTGTAGATCTTCATGTATCTCATAAAGAAATACACTCACTGTAGGTTCCGATTGGATGGAGTTAATTTCGGGGAGATCAAAACGAATATCAACTTTTTGACCGGGAATGTCTAAATATTGAGATAAAATAGTATTTAATGCTTGATTAATCTCGATAATCGCATTGTCAGATGCAATGATGGTTGTCATGTTTGTTCCTATTCTATTGAATATTTAAAAAGCTAATCGGCCAGTTTTATTTAATTCAAGTATCACGGCTCGATCTATATGTCTATTTTCGATTTGTTCACAGTTATCATCTACTGCTAATATTGATGACAATAAAGCAATATTTCTGATATTAGCACCAGTTAAATCAGCCCGTTTAGCCAGATGGGCAAAATCAATTTCATTAGATAGTGTCAGTTGTTCCGGCCAAATGACTTGCCACATTTTTTTACGTAACGCTTCATCAGGGTAAGTAAAACGGGTAATAAAGGTAAAACGGCGGTTAAACGCGCTATCTAAATGACTGCGATTATTGGTGGCTAAAATCACTAATCCCGGATAATTTTCCAGTCGTTGTAATAAGTAAGATACTTCAATATTCGCATGTCTGTCTTGAGCATCTTTGGTCTCGCTGCGTTTGCCAAATAGGGCATCGGCTTCATCGAAAAACAGTACCCCAGAATCTGCTTCGGCCAGATCGAAAATACGGGAGATATTTTTTTCTGTTTCACCGATATATTTATTTACCACGGTAGAGAGATCAACTTTAATCAGATCAACACCAAGATAACCGGCAATTACCTCAGCAGCCATTGTTTTGCCGGTACCCGATTCTCCGTAAAATAGGGCGCTAATTCCGGTGCCGTAACTGATTTTTTCCTGAAAGCCGGCACCCAGAATTTGGTCACGGTAATTAATCGCTGAGATAATTTCTTTTAATTGTTGTGTTAATGTGTCTGAAACCACTAAATCGTTAAAACTACGTTTTGGGGTAATTCGCTGAGCCAGTTTGCCGAAATTCTGTTGGGCGCGGAAACTTAATGCTTGACGCAGATCGGTTTCTTCCAATTGGCCTTCTGGTTGTCGGATCATTTGATATTGATAAGCTTCTTCAAGAATGAGCGGTAATGTTTCTGTTGTAAAAGAGAAGCGCTGACAAAGCCGAGTAATATTAATTTTTTGCGCGATATTCTCCGGTAAGCTTGCTTTCAGCAAGGTTTTTTTATCCGTCAATGTCGCAATGGGCATATTAATTTGCACCATTGGCAGATGCTTAATCCAGACTAATGCATCTCCCGGTTCTACCAGACAAACCACACGTAATTTCGGCTGATTTAGCAAAATAGATAAATCGCGGTGTAATATTTTCTTTGCCTCTGTAAGCAAAGAAAAATTGCGAATTAATAAACAAGCGTTATGTAGCCGGGTTTCTCGTATTGCGTCCGCCAGCAGGCCGGATATTCTGGTTGTATTTTCTTCATCGGTCAGGTGGGCTAAATCAAGCGTTAAGGTATGAATACCATGAGATCCCATAATATTACTGACTGCTAATTCTCTGGCGCTGCCTTCTTTTCCTCTGAGTATGACCAATGGACGTATTCCGTTGGTTTCATTCAATAATATCTTTTCAAATGCATGATAAAGAGTTTGTGGATACCCATTATATGAGGCAGGTGTTCGCCAGTTAGCACAGGTTATCAAGGGGGGTAAAAGGGTTCGTTGTCCCAATAAAAAATGCCAGACAGCACTATGGGTTAAGAATTGCGTTTGTAACCAGATAGATTCTTCGTGATTATTAAGCCGTAATAATTGGTTATTGATTAATGGTGTTTGCGGTAAAAAGCTGTTTTGCAGTAATTGCCGATCACTTTGACGTTGGCTAAATAATTCAATGGCTAAAGTGAAGCTGGGCCACTGTTTTTTACTGTTGCCATTCAGAGCGGCAAATAATGCATGGTAACGGCTATCGAAATGGGGTAATAAGCCTAATAATAGAATATCACGCTCAAATTCAGTCAGTTCAAAACGTTCGACCAATAATGATAACGCATCAAGGGCAGGGCTTTCCTCGATTTCTGGATGGCGAATAGGATTATTCGTTTCTGCCAGCCAATGAGGTATACCTTGCGGTGATATTAAACTCTGTTCTACTTCCTCTTCGGTCAGTAAAAAACTTTCCGGTAATGAATCGTATTGGTCTCCCTTTTGATAATAGTATTGCTGTAATAGCAGATCGATACGTTCCAAATGGGGATAAATCCAGCGTAATTCAGCCATGTTACAGGGATTATTTGTTAGTAGGTAGTCCATATAAACCTTCTAAATATTTTTCCAGTCAATCTTTAAAGGATGAGCTAACCAAGGAAGCTTGGCGATATTTAATGGCCAAGGCCAATCGGCTAATAGCACATCAAACGGCTGATGCTCTGGCGTGATTTTGATTTCCTGTTCATTTATCAACAATTCACCTGGTCGTTGTAAAAACAGTTGGCGAGCGTCATTACGGGTTAATTTTTTCCAGCCGGGAAGTTGGCTGATAACGGCGTCTAGCCATTGATCTATAATCAATTGTTTTTCTGGTTCAACAGGCGCTAATCCAATAGGTTTGTTAACCATTAATCCGCACAGAACGTTATTCAATATATTTAATTCTGTCTGTATTTCTTCGTTTCCCCAAATCAGATAGTTAAGGAAATTAACCGCGCTAAATTGTGCTTGACGATGAATAAATATTTTATCATCAAGTAGGCAAAATTGATTAAATAATGCAGGCAGCATCGGCCATAAAACTAATATTCCAGCATTATTTATCTGATATAGAAGAGTTTGTTTAGGCAATAAAGCGTATTCAGAATGTGTTTTATTGATATTATGTAATTGGTTAGAATTATTTACTGTAATATGTGAGTTATTCGATGTTGATAATATTTTCTGGTTTTCTGATATTACCTCCTGACTTGTTGAATATTTGTATCTATGAACATTTTTAATATCAACATGAGTTACGGATAATTTCTTGCTGGATTTATCTTTATCTGCATGGTCTGAAATAAAATGTTCAGGTAAATACTGCTCTTCCTGAATATTGATGCTGTCATGATTAGTAGCAATTAATTTTTTATCGAGTATATCTTTATCCGTATGATTTGAAATGAAATGCTCAGGTAAAAATTGATCTTCCTGAGTATTAATGTTGTCATGATGAGTAATAACTGATTTATTACCGAGTATATTTTTATCCGTGTGATTTGAAAAATAATACTCAGGTAAATATTGATTTTCCTGAGTGTTAACGTTGTCATGATTAGTGACAATTAATTTTTCACTGAGTATATCTTTATTCATATAATTTGAAATGAAACGCTCGGATAAATATTGATATTCTTTAGCCGATAGGTGTTTTTTACTGAATTTTGCAACAGTAATAGTTTGCCATAACTGTTTTAACCAATTATTTAATGGAATATTGCGAGTGATAATTTGGCGAAATAACGGAATAGTAGATGCTGCATTAAGTATACCGCTATCTAATTCAGTGGTGAGATGTGATAGCACTTTCACATCCAGTTTAGGTATCTCCTGTGTATGATTTAGCTGTATATATTGCAACGCATTGAGTATCAATTGTCCGGGGGAGACAGGCTCCCCAAAGTATTGTGATCTGTTTATCCTTTCGGATAGTCTGTGGTTAATAGAGCTTAATAAAGTGGGTTGCTTGAGCATTAATAACCGTTGTAGACTTGGTGCAGATAAACAGCTTTTTGCTAAAAATAAAGCTAATTTATCTTCTATTCCCGCTAATTGATTAACTAATTGCCGGATATTGATGTCAATATTTTGATGATGAGTTTTAATCTCTATTGAATTCAATGCGGAATTCTTTTGATTTAAATAATGAATGAAGTCTTTAATATTAATTGAATTATTGACATGTAATAAAGAAGGTTTGTTGGTTATTTTCTGTGGTGTTGATTGTCTTAGGGATGTTTTTTTCTCCTGATTATTAATTTGATATTGGCTTAATGCTTTATTTAATGCAGTATTAAGCCTTACAGGGAATATTGAATTAAAATTATGTAAATTTATTTCACCAAGATCCAGAGTTAATGTTTCTAAATAGATATCCTGATTAATGGGATGTTGAGTAAAGAATGTGTTAAATAATTTATTGATATCAGTTTGATTAAGCAGGGAGCCATGCAATACCTTTTTAGCTACCTGTGAATTATTAGCCTCGATAGTAATGCTAATCCGGTTTAATAGATTTGGCTCCAAAGTCATATTTAATATCTCAATTTTTAATTGATAGGTATGGAAATATGAATATATTTATATATGAATCATATTATCCTGATTAATTTTTCATGATATATCTCATATAATGCGCATTTATTTCTAAATAATTTCCTGCATTTAAGTTAAAAGAAACAAATGCCTTGTTAGTCCAACCTGAGACTAAATTAATAGCACCTCCTCTTGGGTTATTTAAATTAGGTGTTCCATTATTCCCATCACACCATACCCAGCCATTAGGTAAACCACCATCACCATAAAATGGCACAATTGTTCCTGATGGAATAATTAGGTCTGAGAGTGCTGATACAATTGATTGTATATCAACACTTACGCCATCACTGTCTACTTTAATACCACTACCAGCCTTAGCTTTTACAGAGACGCCATTACTATCAACGTTAATACCATTGCTGGCCTTAACATCCAATCCTCCACCAACTTTTACCCCCCAACCAAGATTCACAGATATTCCCGTAGGATCAACGCTAATTGTGTTATCTTTGGATCTTACAGAGACGCCATTCCCATCAGCGGTAATACCATTGCCGGCCTTAACATCTAATCCATCACCGATTTTTATTCCCCAACCAAGTCTTACGGATATCCCTGTAGGATCAACGTTAATTGTCTTGTCTTTGGCTTTTACAGAAACTCCATTCCCATCAACGTTAATTCCGTTACCTGCTTTAACTTTTACACCGTCTGAACCTAAGCTCAATCCACTTACACCATTCCAACTATTACCGGAATTACCCCCTGCTAATTTTAAATAAAGACCAGAACCGTCAGTGACTGTAATACCACCGTTATCCCAACATTTAACACTGACGCCATCTTTATCAACGGAAATACCGCCATTATCTTTAGGCTTTACATAGACCCCATACCCGTCAACATTAATGCCATTACTTGCTTTAACGTCTAATCCTGCTCCACCAGCTTTTATCCCCCAGCCAATTCCTACAGATATTCCGTCAGGTCCTACATTAATCGTGCTATCTTTAGATCTTACAGAGACCCCATTCCCATCAACATTAATTCCATTACTTGCTTTAACTTTTACACCTTCGTTAACTATTTCAATACCGTCATGATTATCCACTTCAAGTTTATCGTTATTAATCCACAGCCCCCTGCCAGTATTTACCGCTAATCCACTAGCGTCAGTCAGTAGACTTTTATCCTTAAGTTTTACACTTAATCCATCTTTATCTGCTTTTAAGCCGCCGGCAGGGTTAGTTTTCACCGATAGTCCATGATTATTATCCAGTTCCAGTCCTGAATTTGGATTATCTGTCTGATCTGGTGCTTTACCCACTGCCCGGCGACCGATATCAGCAATATCAATCAGGTCTGAATAATCAGTTTGTAGGGGAATACTTCCCGCTTTAAAACGATTCTTTAATTCATCTGATGAAGGTCCTTTTGATTCAGGATTGGTATTTTCTGTATTGGATTGCGAAGTAGACAGATTATGTTTTTTTTCCATTTTAGTGACCTTATATATAATATTGAATTATTCTATTTTAAATATCCTGTAAATATTGCTTGATCATAAGAGAGTAATCGGAGGATATTTTATTTAGTAATGAAATTGATGGTTGTTTTTATAGTGCGATATTAATTTCTGCGACTATTTTTATTTAGATTGAATATTAGCTTGAATTTTCGGTACATATAATAACTGATTATCTTCTATTACCTTTTCGTTCCATTCGGTTCCTGATTCCCCAATGACTTCTATTCGTTGCTGTTCGGTGGCGATTCGCATATTACCTGTACCGGTGGCTGCCGAAGGTAAACGCCCTAGCGTTAGTGTTTCTAAAATATTATACGCTTCATCACCCAGAGGCGCGCCATTATTCTGCCAACGCTTATAAGTACTGGCAAAATTCTTGAAATGTTCTGGTGATAGCCAGTGGAAAATCATGGAAAGATGGGCGGGAAATTCGGCTAAGATCTCCGTTTTTACCCACGCCTCCAGTTTATAAGGATCGACCTTATCATTCTCAATAAGCTGACGATTAATCACTACACTGACCATAAATGAAAAGCGGTCAGCTAGGGCATATTTGTCATTGGAAAAGTACCAGTGGTAGCGCCACGCATCTTCTGGTTTTGGAAAATTATATTGTTGGCCTGATATTTTTTTAAGTAATATTCGGCCTTTAATGCGATCAAATTCCACGACTTGTGCTTTGAGTTCATAATAGGTTGGAGAATCACTATTAGCTAATATTGTTGTCGGTGGTCCATCGGGGGTAATAATATATTTCAGGGTGACTTCATCCTTTACTTCGATCATAGTAGGGAAGGGACTTTGGGGGCTGGAGGTGATCCAACGTTCGTCTTCTGCTCCCGTTTGATATGTCTCACTGGCGTAAACCAGTTGATAATCCATATCTTCCATCCATACCGGGCTATTACACCAGCGTAAATTACCTTGTTCAAACGCGGTTTTCACGCGATCTAAATTACGCTCTAGATCAGTACTATTACGGGTATTAAGAGAGAAGGCGTCCCCTGTAATATCGGTGATCATTTGGCCCCGTAATGTGAATTTTCTGTCGCCCTCAATAATAATCAGATTAATTACCTGCCCGTGCAATAATTGGTCCGCTGCTCCTTTTTGGGTAATGATTAATTGATGATTTTTAGCATTGGGCTCACTTTTTATTTCCAGATTATCGGGCTTTTGCTCACTATCGAATTTTTTGTCAGGCTTTACCGGTAATAGCTGACGATGTTCAATCAGATAGAAAGGCAAATTAGCCAAGTTGGGGTTGTCTTTAAAACACTCTCCACCTAAGCCAATACGGGCGGCAATCCGTTTTTGCAGCGCTGACACTTTATCAATACGAATATTATTACGCTGGTAGGTCAATTCAGGTTGTTGAGCCAAATAACCGCGCTGAGTAGAGAGAAAATCCAATGAATCCAGAGTGAGTGGTCTGGCCGCGCGATGAGTGCCAAAATATTCCAATAAGTCATTCAGGATTGATAATTCTTTTGCATAATTTTGCGGATGGATACTGTCATCATTATTAATTTGGGAATCATTATTTAGTTGTTTGATTAAATTGGGCATGATCTCCTGATGGACTTTCTGACCAACAGTATTGGCTTTAAAAGGCCATTGTGCACCATATACTGCATTTCCCCGTTGTTTAAAGGCTAACAGTTTCGGCAAAATAGCGAGTTCGGCGCAGCCGTTAGCCAGCATCTGTTCAAAAGGCAACATAAATTGGTGCAAGTGTACTTGCTGTTGAGTTTCCGCGTAGGTCTGTAATCCATAGCAGGCGGGTAATTTATTGCTGATCGGATAATAGTCCAAGACTTTACGATGTTTGCCCCAGTTTAATAATTCAGGCTGTGTCTCAATCAATGGCTCAGCAATAATTTTGCTCTCTATATCTTGTTTAGATACGGCGACTTTTACTCCACCTTTGGCGGTAATAATGAGTGGACTTGTTGGTGAAGTAATTAAGCTTAAGGGATCGTTACCCCATAGCCTGGGATAATATCCTTGAGCGATTGTCCAGGACCAATTATCGTCCGCCAGCGGAGAAATGTTTTCATCGTGTTTGCCTAATGCCAATCGGGTAATACTTTGTACTCCGGGAATAGCCAATAAACGATTAGCCAAATGGCTGAGCTTTAATTCTGTCGGCTTGGTGTAATCTTTGGTCGCAGGTAGTTCAGGTATCCAGCCGTGATGTAAATAAGGTCCCGCGAATATTTCTTCATTGCTGTAGCCTAATTCTTTCATGGCTTGAGTGGTATAACGTAACGGTTTTGCCAGTATCGTCTGTGCCGTTGTTATATAGACTTTGGCGAAGATGTCAGCAATATCTCTCACATCATCATCCAGCTCAATAGCAAGCTGCAACAGGAAATCCGTGGGTTGTAGCCAGATAATTTTACTGACGGATTCCCCCAGATTACGGTTGTTTTTTAAGAAAGCCGCCAGACTTTGCTGTGCCAGTACCTTATCGGCCTCAGTTTCCCGGCTAGGGAGTAGATAAAGCCAGTAATTGCCTCTCAGTGTTAATTGTTGACTGTCTGGCGTTTTAATAAAACTATATTCACGTTTTTCTTTGTTATACCAGTATTCATAGCGTTCGCTTTCAGGTTCACGAATTAGCTGTACATCGTTAAAGAAAAAATAATCTGCATTGTTGTTGCTATCGCTACTATGTAAATCCAGTAAGGCGCGGCGATAATCGTCTGCGGTAATCGGGCCGCAGGTCAGCATTTGTTGTGGCCCGAATTCCTGTGGAAAAATGCCATCGTCTGGTGTCTGTTCTTGTTTTTCGGGGGTAAGCAGATCGCGCAGGGGCAGCGAATGGCGATAGGCTAAATCGGATGCGCCGTAACAACAGGCTTCTAATAAGGTAATACCGGGATCATTTTCCGCTGTATTGCTCCAGAGTTGGCCGGATTGTTGCTCAATCACTGTCTTAGCCTGAGTAAGTAAGGTATCAAAGGCAATATTGTCTTTAACGATGGGAAACAGGGCATCCTGATTATTCATGGTTTGCTCCTTATATTAGCGAAACTCTTTTCTGACCAAACCAAAATCAGTACTTCATTATCAGCGGCTTCTACACTGTCACCGACGGCTCCTGCGGTTTGGGGCGATTTTTTCAACGTTAAGCTGGTGACCCGTTCCACTAAAGGTGACTGTTGAATCGTGGCTAATAACGGATAGTAATCAATGCGATTACCGGTTGTGACGCCGATAGCGCTATCTTCTGCCCACGGCATATATTTTCGGCTGAGTTCCTGCTGTAACTGATGGCGGCCATAGTCGGGATTAACCCCTGCGACAAATACCAGTTGATAGCTGATCAGTACATCAACGTAGGTGGGGTTGTCGATTTTGAGGGTAGTCCAGGGACTGCTGAGTTGGCTTACCCAGTCGGCCATTTCCGCCAGCCGGGCCGGATTCAGGATTGGGCGTAGCGCATCGTCGTTATCTTTGTAACGGCTGTTAGGGATCACAATCAGTTGTTGCGTTTCAGGAGCCGGGATTTTGGTTAATTCATTGGCGGAAGGGTATTTGACATCAAATATACTGATAAAATTCTCTTTCAGTAGCGTAACGATATTATCCCAACTTAAAGCACGGTTACGATGGGACAACCGGGGCGGAATTCGCGTGAGAAAAGCGGATTCTGTTTCTTTCGGATGACCGTTCCAAGAAGCCCAGGGTTGCGTCACACGGCTAATGGCGACGGATGCGCTGACTGTCTGCTTAATAGTGTCGGCGACCAAACCATTAATAAAGTGATCATTTTCAATGGCTTCTGGATTGATTAATGTCGCGGTAGTGGCGTTATACAGTATGCCTTGCATTTTTGGGTAATTTTCAGGGGCGGTCTGTTGAGTGATCTCTGCTTTCAGCCAGTATTTTCCTGACGGCATTAAGGTTGCCTGATTTGATGCATTCTGTGGCAATAACGTACTCCATATCCCCCGGTCGAACAGGTTGTGAGTTTGATCATGAACCAGTTGATTTAATGGACTCCAGACATTTTCCTGATTCAGATAAGACCAGAATAGCGTAAGTTCTTGAACACCGACCAGTTGCCAGTATAGGGATAAGGTTTGTCCCGGTAATACGTTGGTGAAGCCCAAATAGAGTGCGTCATTAGCGAATGAAGGCGTTTCAGCATTCGCGTTTCCCCAACCAAAAGGAGTAAGAGGATAAACGGTGTATTGCTCAGTTTTTGCTTTAACGTTGAATGTGATTTGCAACGCACTGATTTGTGGGGTGTAGGGTAAATTTTTACCGGTCGGATCTTGCCAGTATTGGGTGTGCATAAAGTCCTGTTCAGCCAATTCTAAGCGCACTGACGCGGGCCAGTCATTAGGTGATGGGCTATCAGTAACGGAGTAGTCCATTGCCGGTAAGGTAAAACTCAGGTTTTGTCCTTGTGGTGCATCGGTTCCGCCAAATAACGATGGGGTGCCAGTGAGCTTCTTTCTTTCCTGAGGCGTGACTAAATAGCCTTGGACTTTAAACGCGCTATTATCCGGTTCAGGGGTGTACCCTTTATACCACGCTTTAAAACTCTTGGTGGGCAAGCCAACCCATTGCGGAGTCAGGGTAAGTGTCGCGTTTTCAGAACCATACCATTCAGGGGCAACCAGATTAAAACCGGAACCCAACGAGGGAAATTGACCAAAGGGGAAACTGGTTTTATCTGTCTGTTCAGTTCCGCCATCAGAGGCATAGCGCACACTACGGTTGCCATTAATATTGATTTCAATACTGGTAATTTTGGGCAACATGGGTTGCTGAGTAGTGCCTAATGTTAATACCGGGACGTCGAATGTCATGCCATCAAGGTTATCTGGCGGGCTGATAGGATCAGCCGTGGATGATAGTCCCAGTTCAATGTTCTTTTTATCGATAAGTTTTACCGACAACGATAACCAGTGATCTTCTGCACTGATTTTAGCGGTGAGATGTTCAGCTTGACCTGCCCAATCGTTTTCCAGCGTCAATGTGATATGACGTTCTCCAGCGGACATAGCAAATAGAGATGAGGTAATCAGATAACCAGATAGCACCGCAATATCATTGGCTGTTGGGCTAAAAAGTTGAATACCGTTTTCGGGTAATGCAATGTTATTCGAAAGATTAAAAGGTATTGCCGATTGCCAGCCATCCTTATCTTTTCGGTGCCAACGCAGGTCAGTCAGTGCCCCTTGATTCGCCAATAAATCCGCGTCTGACGCATACTGTAACGAATTACCGGCGCTATCTTGCTCGGCATCAAACAACGTGCCTTGTGCTACCAGAAATTCTGCGTTATCCGTATTCAGGGTAACGCTGATGGCAACGCTATCCGCTTGGGTGTTTTTGGGGTTTAGTCCCAGTAATTCTCGATAATAAAGATCACGGTGTCGCGCCGGGAAAGTGTTTAATAATCGTTTGGTTGTTTCCAGTAGTTTTAAAAAAGCCAATACAAAAGCTTGATGTGGCGGTAAAAGGCCATTGGCTTGATTAACATTTTGGTAAATATCGGCTAATTGCTGAGGATTATTTTTCTGAATAAAGTAAAAACTGTCCCAAAACTGTTTTTTATCTTGATCGAAAGGGATGATTGTGGCGTATTTTTTAAGCCAGTTTAAAATATCCAGCGTACTTCTTTCATCAAGTTTAAAAGCAGTATTTGGCACGATAGCGGAGAGTTTATTATCTAACTCGGCCTGTCCCATATTTATACCACCTGTTATTTAAAAATAAGGTTGAAAAGGTTATTTATCCGGCACTGACGATATATTGGCTGGCAATAAAACGGCCTTTTCCCATACTCGGCGTTGTCACATCCGGGCCGCTCGATGGATTATTCGCCGGTTGTGTCGGGGTGAAACGGGCGGTAAATTGCTGACCGACAATAATCACCGTGGCGGGGCTGCGGCAAAAGTTTGCTTGCTGGCTGGCATCCAATTGAGCAATGGTGACCATTCCCATACCGGGTATCGGGTGGCTAGGGGTAATATATTGCGCTTGAAATTGGACCTTTTTTTCGTCACCCACAATGGCGATCTTTTTGCCTTGGATCTGGGCGTGCCCGCTGCCTCTAATGGTTGCCGGTCCCAGCAGGGTGACTTGCCGGTTGCCGAATAGCGGTTCAAATAGCAGATTGTCACCATCCACCACCAGTTGTTTACTCATAGGTTCACCCACACCTGGCCTTCGCTGACTTCAAGGATGCCATCAATTTGTTGGTTGATTTCGCTGCCTCTCAGGGAATAAGTCACTTGAACATGGAGGGTATTGGGCAAGTCCGTTCTCTGATTTACCTGAATCACCGTGATTTCCGCGCGCGGTTCATAACGCAGTACGCGTTCTTCAATTCGAGTTTGGATTTCTGCTATCAATGCATCATTAATATTGGCAAACAGATAATCATTCAGACCACAACCGTAATCTTCACGCATAATGCGTTCGCCGGGTTCAGTGAGAAAAAGAATTTTCATGCTTTGGCGGACATTCTCTGCACCTGATGCCATTTGGACTCCGGTAGGTATTTCTGGATGCGTATTATCTTTAATAAAAAACTGTGGTGGAAAAGCCCAACCCCGGCCATAAATATCGGCTAATATATTGTCTGTCATTTCGTTGTCCTATTATTGTGTTAAGTTAATTTTCGCACCTTTAATATCGACGCCGGACTTTCCAGTGGCTGACAAGGATTTTTCCGCCTGTAGGTTAATTTCCTGGGCTTTGGTGATCAGATTTTTCGCTGAATCTAGCGTGATATCTTTATCCTGTTGCAGTGATAATGAATGTTTTCCGCTATTAAGGGCGGCAATTTTATCTTGATGATTGAACACTAATGCTTGTTGATTATCCCCTTGTTTAATGACCAAGGTTTTTATTGGATTTTTTTCACTGGGTGCTATTGGCGCTTTATTTTTCGGGTTGTGCATAGCGCCTAATATCACCGGGAAGCGGGGATCGCATTCAAAGAAACCGATAATCACCTCATCCCCCGGTTCCGGGTAGAAACAGAACCCGCTTTCATGACTGGCATAAGGTTTA
Organism: Photorhabdus sp. RM71S; assembly: GCF_042879355.1. Classification (NCBI taxonomy): domain Bacteria; kingdom Pseudomonadati; phylum Pseudomonadota; class Gammaproteobacteria; order Enterobacterales; family Morganellaceae; genus Photorhabdus; species Photorhabdus sp. RM71S. The sequence continues at coordinate 13,666 of NZ_JBHFKV010000064.1, forward strand.
CCCAGTCGGGCAAAAAGTACGCTGTTGGTTAAATTTAACGCCGGTATCCTGACCGGAATTCGATCCAGTGACTGCTTGTCTTGTTGGTATTTTTCCACAATCCCCACGTGCAGCTCTTTAACCTGCGGGACCGCTGGTTCTGTCTCCGGCAACAGGCCCAGAGTTAACCGGGTACGCCAGCCTTGTCGCTGATTGATGGTTTGACTGACGCCGGTGATAACGCTTTTACCATCCATTCCCTGACCAAAGCCGCTTAACGCCAGAACATCCCCCGGTTGATAGCGGCTATTCCCTGCAACTTCAACATTGCCGGAGACGTTATCATTTCGCAGGTTATTCAGGATGCCTTGCGCAAGGTATTTGGCTTGTTCATTATCTTGCGGATAACTGAAAACCCATTGCCATGTCTGATCGGTTAAAGTTGCTAAACTGTCTGGCGCGAGTTGACCACTGCCAAGCCGACTGTTTTTTGCCTGAGTGGCCTGAGACAGTTTTTGTTGTGCGATATCCCAGAATTGTACGCTCACCGTTTTGGGGCTGTGTCGGTTATCCCATTGCAGATCTGCTTCAAACAGCACAATGTCTTGATCGCCGGCACGTTGTTTAATCGTGTGCTCGGTCGATTGATTAAGTGATTCTGGCGTTGCCAGCGTGACCGTCTCGTTACCGGGTAATAACCAGATATTGGTTGCGGCCAGCCGGTTTTTTAAGAATTTCCAGTCATGGCAGCGAAACTGGACCATTTGCTCATGTTCAGTTTTAAGCTGAGGCGCCTGTTTTATCGTGACCGGTATACCCGCCTGACTGAATAGTTTTCTGATAATGGCTTCGTCACTTTGTTGGCTGAATAGCTGTGAATGGAAATTGTTAGTGAGTTTTTGCAGTGGATGTTTCGCTGTTAGGGTAACCAGACTGTCCTGACCTTTGAACTTAAGCGCTTGCCGAACAATGATCCCCTTAAACAACACGGTTTTTTGCAGTTGCACGATCAGTTCTTGATTGGGCCGACAGCTTGTGAGTTCAGCTTGAGCTTTAGCGGTAAAAATCGCGTTGGCGTCACCGGCTACACTAAGCGTGATATTGGCTGTGGGGATACCGTTGATTTGATGGTTTACGGTCAGACTAATGACAGAAAACTGGCTGAGGGTTTTTCCCGCTATTTTAACGTCTATCGCCGGTATCTTCATGCATCCCCCTGTGCCTGTAGCGTTTGTCCCGGGGTGAAATCATCCAGATTATCCAGATTGTTTTGCCAGGCGAGGGTAAGGTAATCAATGCCGCCTGCCAGAGAGGCCCCGGCACCTAAGGCGATTAACGGCAGAGAGAGCATATCGGTCACGCTGACTGCGGTGATCGGCGGTGATTTTAACTGCTGTTCAGTGGCTTGAATAACAAAGCTTTCGTCCGCGACTAAGGATAAGGCGGCGCTAGCCCGCAATGGAGTCGCATCACGATCAAATAGGGTGTAATTAATGGCAAGACCGCTGGCTCGGCAGGCGAAATAACCTTTGTTTTCCCAACGCATTTTGCCCCATTTGATTTTGAGGAAGTGGGGAACGCTGGTGCTGGCATCCACTGTACACAGGGCTTTCAGCGTCGCTAATTGGGTTTCTACCGGGATAATGTTGCCCGGCATGGTGGCGTCAAATAGCAGGACTAACGTCAAACCGGCGGGTTGTGATAGCACATAGCGGCTGCTTTGGCTGGCATTGTTAACACTTTCATCCTGTTGGTAGCGGGTTTGATAATCGAGCTGAATCCCATCAGGGTTATACATCGCCTGTAAGCTGCCCACGGAGATTTTCCCTTCCCGGTCTTTAAAGGCGGTCAGGGTGAGTTTGGACAGGCTGCGTTCAATTAAGCTCATAATAGCCTCCTGTTTCACGCAACGCCTCTAACACTTCCTGTTTGACGATCTCGATCAGACGGGCGTTATCTAGCGTCTCTTGGGCTAATGTCTGTGGTGTGACGGGATTAAGTGTGATGGGATTACGTTCGGAATCAGTCACTTTGGCCTGAATAATCAGCTCTTTAATTTCGACGGTCATACTTTTACTCCTAACCAGCGCATATCCTGATAACGCAATTCCAGTGAGTTCACCAGAACGGTGTTGCTATTGGCGTCAAAGTCACCGGTGGACCAGCGCACCGGTAGCGCGTTGCTTAATGTCCAGCTTGCCACGGGTAACGCATTTTCATTCAGTAACATAATCACGACATCGGCATAGACCGCTTTTTCGCCACGCAGGACATGATCAAACACCAGCGTGAGTGGTGTCACTGTCATCACGCCACGCTCCAATATTAGACTGCCATGCTGGATCTTCTCAGCCAGCCAGACATTTCTGGCATTTTCCCCTCCTTGGCTGTGTTGGCTAGTTTGTAACTCACGGCTCAGGCCCGATATCCGTTGAAAGGCGATATCCAGCGGGCTGGGAATGTTGTTAAAAAGAAAACTGGCGATAAAACGGTGTGACACAGCCGGGGTGTAGAGGTTGTTCATATTTTGCCTCTGTTTAACTTAGCGGGTGATACCGATATAGGTATCGAATGTCAGGTTTAGCTCAATAAATTCCGCTGGAATTAAGACCGCAAGGCTGATTTTTATGATCATTTTTCCGGCCTGTATATCGGCTTCACTCATTGATTCACCCACACCCAATAACACCTTGAACGCTTGATCTTCTTGGGTGCCTCGTAGCCCGCCGTTTGACCATAACTGACGCAGCCAGTTATGGGCTTGCCCTTTAAACTTCATCCAGGTGATGGCGTTATTGGGTTCAAAAACGAAAGCCCGGCCGAGTTGGGTCATATGGGCTTCGATATAAGAAACCAGACGACGGATTTGGATATAACGCCAGAGGGAACCGGGAGTATTGTCCAAGGTTCGGCATCCCCAGATCCTAATGCCTTTGCCGGGAAAGCTGCGGACCAGATTCAGCGAGGCGCCATCCGGGTTAAAGAGCGCATTCGCTTCAATATAAGAGTGTACCGGGCTAATGACTTTGGCTAAGGCAATGTTGGCCGGAGCGGTCCATACGCCTTGTTGGTTATCGTTACGCTGGATAACGGCAGCTACTGCGGCGGTGGGTGAAAGCACGATAGGGTTTTGCGCTTTATCCTGATAGGCGCTTTTTAGTCGCGGCCAGTATACGGTGCCCCATTGTCGATCAGCGGAAGAAAACTGTTTTAAACACTCAGCGGCTAATGTCGGATCGTCCGGCGCATCCAATAACCCTATAATGCCGCGTCGGCTCTTGCAAAGATTGAGCGCCGATTGCCAAAATTGTAACCAAAGATCTCTTTGAATATAGGAAATCTCTGTCTGATTAAAGCGGATAACATCCGGGGTGATAATCAGGGTAATGTCGTTCTCTGCGGAAATCGTTTGTGTCAGCCACGCTTGTTGCAAGGCAGTGATCAATGACGAAAAATCGCTTAATAGATTCTCCGTACCCAATGACAGCACATAGGCTTGTTGACCACCGTTTTCAAAGAAGTGGCGCACGGAATAGTACATTAATCCTGACTCAGGAAATGACCGGGCAAAATCGGCCAGACTGTTAAGTTTGATAGCCGTTTTATTGACCAGCGATGAGGTATAACCAATAAAAACCGGTATACCGATAAACGTGTCATCCTGTTTTGGGGATATCATGTTTTCTGTGACGGTGACGCTCGGCTGTGTTATTTCCATTATCGTCTCCTTAACGACTGAATAGACGCGGTGTTTAACCGCGTCTCAGTACGATTACTGTGCTACATTTTGTGAAAACTGAAGGATAATAAATTCAGCCGGACGTACCGCGGCCATGCCCACTTTGACAATCATTTTCCCTTGTTTAATGTCGTCATCAGACAGGGTGATACCTTTACCAATTTGAACAAAATAGGCTTCTTGTGGTTTATTTCCCGCTAATGCCCCTTGTTGCCATAAGGAATAGAGATAGTTGTCAATGGCTGACTTCACCCGTTCCCAGGTGGGCTGGCTGTTGGGTTCAAAGACAGCGGATTGCATAGCTTGTTTGATATCCCGCTCTGCGCTGTTAAAGAGACGCCGTACCGGAATGTAGCGCCAGTTGTCATCATTTTGCAGAGTACGTGCGCCCCACACGACAAATCCCCGATGGTTGAAGTAGCGAATGGCATTGATGCCCTGCTGATTCATGGTGCCTTGTTCATCGTCATTGAGTCGTTCAGTGACATCACTAATTCCGCTTAGCACGACATTCGCCGGGGCTTTCCAGACACCACGGCTGGCGTCAGTGGCACAATACACGCCCGCCATCACTGCGCTGGCAGGAATAGTGTTGCCGTTGGCGGCTATTTTGTCTTGTATTGCTTTAACCGCTTGTTGATAGACAGTGAGATTTTTCTGTTTGAGTTGCGCCAGATTTTTGACTTCGCTTGCTGCCGCATCTTCATAACCTGAAACTGCGATCAGGCTATCTTCCACTGGAATAAGTTGTGAGACTTTCACTGCCGGATAGTAAGTTGCGGTTTGCGATTGCACATTAACGCCAGGTATGCTGGTTTTAGTTTGGCTGTCAGCGATAAGGAAATAGCCGGCATTCAATAATGCGGGTGTTAAGCTGTTGTATATTGCGCTCTGGTAAGAAGAATCCTGTTCAGGGCAGACGATTAAAGTAATCTCCAGAGCTTGCTCAATTAATTCGGGGATTAATGCCGAAGTGGCAGTGTCTTGGGGATTCGCAACCGGCAGGATATAACAAGGTCCACCGCCATTTTGAAAATAAAGTTTTACCGCATCACTACTTGTTGTGTAGGTACCAACAGCTACAGCGTAAGTGTAACCGGAGCTTGTATTACCTGCGTTAAGAGCGATATCGGTTGTAGCAACAACTGTTGTATCGCCCGCAACTTTCCCGGAAGGCGGAGTGGGAGGCGTTGGCTTGGTTGATGTGATGGCGATTGACGTAATACAACCGACATTAAATAGATTCGTAAAATCCAGCCAGCTACTAACACGTACCGCTTTTGGGGTTGTGCTGGTTTTTTTAGGTTGGAAACGGCCAATAAAAACGGGTATTGCGGTGTTCCCGTGGCTGACAGAGAGCGATAATGACGCATCTTCTTCAATATAAACGCCGGGATAGGTCGGTGTTGTTGGCATGAGACCTCCGATTATTGTGCGATATTCTGTGTGAACTGCAAGATAATGAATTCGGCTGGACGAACAGCGGCCATGCCGATTTTGACGATCATTTTGCCCTGCTTGATATCGTCATCAGTCATAGTGATGCCTTTACCGATTTGAACAAAATAAGCCTGTTCAGCTTTGCTGCCCATCAATCCGCCTTGCTGCCAGAGGGAATGGAGATAGTTATCAATCGCCCGGCGCACAGCTTCCCAGGTTGGTTGGCTGTTAGGCTCAAACATCGCGAAACTCATGGTGTTTTTAATGTCCCGTTCAGCGCTGTTAAACAGGCGGCGAACCGGGATATAACGCCAGTTATCGCTGTCCTCAAGGGTTCTGGCTCCCCAGACCAGCGTACCGCTCTTAGGAAAGGTACGGATCATATTCAGCGCCTTACCTTGGTTATATTTTCCTTGCAGGTCGTCGGTCATCGGATATTTAGGTTGTAATCCTCCTTGAACAGGAACATTAGCGGGAGCTTGCCAGACGCCTCGGCTGTTATCGACACTGGCATAAATACCGGCCATGACGGCACTAGGTGAAATATCAACCAAAGCTCTCTTTTCTCCCCATTCAGCGGTCAGCCAAGGGTAGTAAACTGCGCCATATTGAGTTGCCGGATAAGATTTAAGAACATCGTCTGGTTGTAGACTTGAGGTTATTTGGGTTGTTGGGCCATCAAAAATGGCGAATAATCCTTTGCCTAATTGGCAAAGTGTCCCGACGGCGGTGGTGATCTCTTCTCCGGCAGCAACCAATAGCGTGATATCATCAAGTACTGGAACTTGCTTTTCTAAATCTTGCGTTTTGACGAGATAAGCATATCCACCGCCGTTAATAAAATAGGCACGCAGTGCGATATCCAGTTTATCGGAAGGATTAAATTGTCCACCTTTTAGTGTTAAATACTCCAGCCAGTTACTGACGCGAATATAGGGCTTACTTGATATTAATGAATGATTATTTGCGACGGCAAAAACAGGCACTGCCGTTGCACCCGAACGAACCGAAAGTGCGGGTGAAGCATCCTCTTCAATATAAACGCCGGGATAAGTTGGGGTTATTGGCATATTGTCTCCAAGTTCTTGTGCGATATTTTGCGCAAACAGTAGGATGATGAATTCGGTCGAACTAATGGGCCATGCCAATGTTGATCATCATGTATTAGCGCATGGATAATTGGCGATGTCAGACGATTATCTTCTTCAATATAAACAACGTAATAAATCGTTATTGTGGATCTATTAAGGTGCTTGAATGGTGACGCGATCCGCGACCAGTGCGATTTCTTGAATAGCGATATCGTTGCTGGTGGCATCAAAAGAAGGGGAGGTTAATGACGTTGGGAAGGCATTTGTCACATTCCAGGTCATCAGAATTTCGGTGCCGGCTTCATTGGTCAGGCTAATTGCGATATCTTTTTTCTCAACTTGATTAAGTTGAATAGAATTAATCCAGTCAAAAAGCTTAGTGTCGCCGGAGAAGACGCCTTTACGTAGGGTAATATTGATCGATTGACGTTGGCCCGGCATTTTATAGTAATTACCGGTACCATCTTTATACTCGATGACGTCATGAGAAATATCTAGCCCGGAAACGTTGTTAAAAGGGATTTTCTCATCACCAATAGAGACAACAAACCGATAAGCAGGAATGGGATAGTCAACAGCAATTTGTTCTGGAGTTATAGCCATGATTTTTTCCTTGATTGTTTACATTTGAAATATAAGGAAAACGTCTATTACTTTGTTTTCCTTAGTACCTAACGATTGGGTATAGCTACCGCAACAACCTGATTTATAGAGGTTATTTTTTATATGAAATAATTTAGAGCCTATTCCTCTTCATTACAAAAAGGCCAAATAAAATAGCCTCAATGTGCTAGGTAGTTATTTGACGATTATTTAAATCACCTCTCGTGAAACGAAATAATTATAGATACGGAATTTCCAAGTGCGATTATCAATTAATAATAATAATGATTGGCAGATTCGACTAATAAGTGCAATTTTTCAGAAGGGCGGTCAGTTGCTATAGTAGGCATCTTTCTCGCCAAAGGAAAATGCACTATGGCCTATACACAACTGACCGAA